>CASFCZ010000030.1 GCA_949293325.1 uncultured Eubacteriales bacterium
CAATGATTAGCTTGCATTTTCAGGTAATTTAGAGCGTCGCAGACTTTAATCCGCAGGACGGGCTTTGCCCGTCCGAGGGTATAACAAAGGCACTTTTGCCTTTGGTAAAAGCCGACCAAAGGGCGGTCGCATCTTTTGCGATGCAGATGTGTCGAAAAGAGGTCATAGACCTCTTTGAGGCACGGTTTGTTACTTCAATGGTGGGTACGTAAGTACCACTACTGCAAGAAATGGTTGCACCGCAAAGATTGATGCGGACATACCAAAGGTATGGCTTTCAGCATTTGCTGAAAGTGTTGACAAACATTTCTTGCAAGGCTGTCGCTTTTTCGACAGCCAAACACATCCTTACAGGCAAAACTAAAATCAATCCTTACAGGCATCACAAAGTCCGAAAAAATACACCTGGGCACCTTCGACACTGTAACCGGTTTCCTTCTCGGCAGAGGAAATGGCATCAGCAGAAAGAGCATCTCCCATATAATCTGCCACCCTATGGCATTTTTTACATACCACATGGGTATGAAGTTTGGTACAGGCATCATATCTGAAGCTGTCCTCACCTACATTAAGCTCCAACACAAGCCCTGCATTTTTAAGAGAAGCAACCGTCTTGTAAACAGTAGCAAGGCTCATGTTAGGATAATCCCCCTTAAGGCTTGAATATATGGTTTCAGCAGAGGGATGCTCCGTAGTTGAGCACAGGTAGCTGTAAATTGCAAGACGTTGAGGAGTAACCTTAAGGTTATTGTTTTTAAGATCTGCAATAAGATCGTTCATAGATAACACCTCCTTGCAAACGATAACTGTTATTAAATAATAATATATTTCAAAGAATACGTCAAGGGTTTTTAGCAAAAAAGTGCGCAATTTTCACCTTGAAAAATATAAAGCAGAGCATCTCTTTTCCCCTTATTGTAAATAATGCACAAAAACATAAGTCTTTTTTGCATTATTTTAACAAATATTACTTATTTCAAAAAATCCTCTTGACTTTATCAAAGCCATTATGTATAATGTAATTACAAAAAAGAAATACAAAACAAACAAATTCAACAACGTATTTCTTTTTTAAGAGAAGGTTAAATATACAAATATAAATGAAAGGAGTGAGTCCGCCAAACAAAGCAGAATAGCTTAACGGAAATGTAATGCACAACCCCTTAAATAAAAATATTCATTTCATTGGTAACTGATGTGTAGAACAGATTCTTATCTTTCGTGATTATTTAAATTTTGAAATGTTCAATTTGTAATAAATTTTCATATAGATAAGGCTATATATAGCATAACAGGTGCATAACATTACCGAGTAAGCATAGGACAAAAAAGTAAACGGTGCATAAACAACATGAGGTATATACCAATGGGCACATGAAAATTATCAAAGGCAAAAAATCCAAAACAGGAGGTACGGTCCAAAGAAAACTTAAGCTTTCGGCATAAAAGCCACGGACAAAATATTGAATGTGAGGTTAAAGCCAATGAACAGAGAAGAACATATCGGTACAATTTAAAAGCTGTAATAACCTCAATTAGGTGATTGGTAAATCACATAGTAAGCAACAAAGGGTAGTAAATAACAGACAAAAGATTTAAGCCGATAAAATGAAGATTAAGTTACATTGAATTTTTTGAATAGCTATAGCAAAAAAGTAACTGAAAACCATTGAAAAAGTACCGGAAAAGTTTAGGGCATAAAAAGCTTTCGCAAAAGTTAAAATAATTAAAAATATAATAATAAGAGTAACGTAGGTGCAGATCAGACTTATAAGAAAAGAAACGAATAAAGCTTTGATGATGGAGTTTTAAGAAACAAAAAACTTAAAAGTAAGATCGAAGAAAAAACTTTTAAAATTATATAATAAAAATTATTTAACAAACAGGTACTTAAAAAAATTAAATATCAAAGAAATGGAGATATAAAGTAAAGTGAGTACAGATATCGAAATATCATTTCAGTGACCTGCTGTTTTAAGTGGTTATTAAGACGGCAGGTTACTTTTTTTATGTAATAAAACACCATACATTAAATATTCAATTATATTATTCTGCCTCTGATGAATGTTGAAAGCAGAGAATAATTAACCTATAGGTGGATTTACCTTATTCCCACAGCCACAGCTAGCTTCAACATATTTTTCGCTCCCGAAAACCTTTCACTCCATATAAAAAGGAGCTGCAAAAGTTGCAGCCCCTTTAATATCAAAGTGTACCAATCCTTTTAAACAAATCCTTATTAGCCATGTAAACATCCCTGTAAAGTCTATAATAAGGCTCATAGTCCACGGAATTTTTTCCTGGACAGGTAACATTGGCACAGGAAAGTATTCTGCCCTGTATATCCTCAAGGCTGTCAGCTGCTCCGCTTCCCACAGCTGCAAGAAAGGCAGCACCAAGAGCAGGTCCCTCGGAAATATTATTCACCTTCAGTTCCTTACCCAATACATCCGCAATTATTTGCCTCCACAGGTCGCTTTTTGCACCGCCCCCTGTTATAATAAGTTCATTTACGGAAGAAAGCTTCAATACACATTCATACATATCCCTTATACCAAAGGCAACACCCTCCAGAACAGATCTGATAATATCACCTTTGCCTGTTCCCCCTGTAAGTCCGAAAAACATTCCCCTTGCATATGGGTCATTATGTGGTGTACGCTCACCGAAAAGATACGGAAGGAAAATAACACCGCCACTTCCTACGGAAGATGCCTCTGCAAGCCTGTCCATTTCACCGAATGATATATCCTCAAACAGGGTACGCTTAAGCCAGTTAAGGCTCTCCCCTGCACTTAACATACAGCCCATAGCATAGACAGTATCAGGATGATAGTAATTAAACAGGTGTACCTGACCCCGTGGAGTTTCTTTTATCCGATCCATACAGGCAATAACCGTTCCGCTGGTGCCTATGGAAATAACACCCTGTCCACTATGGTTCATACCACTGCCTACAGCGGCACAACTGTTATCGGCACCTCCTGCTATTATAACGCAGTTATCACCAAGAAGCCTGCAAAGCTCACCTTTTACATTGCCCACCACAGCATCAGAGGCAAGAACTTCAGGAAGAATATCCCTGCTTATATCAAGGTCGGCAAGTATCTCCTCAGACCAACAGCCCCTTAACACATCATACATAAGGGTTCCTGCCCCATCGGAGCAGTCAGTGGCTATCCTGCCTGTAAGTCTGTAGTTAATATAATCCTTGGGCATAATAAGTTTGTACAGCCTTTTATAATTATCCGGTTCATTTGTCCTCAGCCAAAGCAGCTTAGGAAGGGTAAAGCCCTCCAGGGCAAGGTTTGCAACATTTTGCAGCAGTCTGTCCCGCCCCATCTTGTCATATATCTCCTTTGTCTGGGCAGTTGTCCTTGTATCATTCCAAAGGATAGCCTTACGGATAACCTGTCCATTACTATCCAGGAATACTGAGCTGTGCATCTGTCCCGAACAGGCAAGTGCCTTTATATTGCCACGGCAGGGTGGATACTTGTCAACGGCAATGGCAACAGCCTCCTGTACCGCCCTCCACCAGACCTCAGGATCCTGCTCACTATAGCCCGGAGCAGGCAGATCAGGGCTATAGCTTACCGTTGCCTGGGTGCATATACTTCCCTCGGCAGATATAACAAGGAGCTTTACACCTCCTGTCCCTACATCTATACCCATTATATAGTCCATAAAATACCTCCTGTAAAAAAAGAGCCATCCCATGGGATTTACCTGGACGGCTCTGTTATATTAATTATTTTCCTCTAAGAGGGATATGTCCCTGATATTCTTAAGTTCATGGGCAACTATTATCTTTGAGGTCATAATACAGATCATATTCCTGCTGTTAAAGCCAAGGAGCTCACCCTCAAAAATCTTATTCTGGATTGTGGTTATCTTAATCCTCATACCACGTGTAAATACCTGTCCATGAAAGTTAAACCTGTCAATGGGGAAAAGAGTATAACACCTTTCCACCACCATCTTAACATCATTCTGATCAGGGGTAAACTTTTTCTTTACCTCCTTCATAATACGATGTATACGTATAAAGTTGCGTATTATAATTGTAAGGCAAAGTGCCGCAATGGCAGCATAAACAATATCCGTTCCCGTCAGCGGGATATTAAGGTCAGCCAGCATAGGTTGCACCCCCTTTAATAACTGTATCACAAATAGAATATATCATCAACCGAAAATCGTTCACTGTGCCTGTTTCTGTACATTTTGTCCTTTCTGCCAAAGCATGTCATTAATAAACTGCTTTGCAGTACGTCCGGACATACCCTTCTGATTAAGCTCCCACCTGAGTGCCTCATTCTTAAGGGTTTCCTTATCCACCTCAAGACCACTACGCTGGGCTATACCCATTACAATATCTATATACTCCCTTGGGGTTGGCTTTGGATAGGTAATGGTAATACCAAAACGGTCTGCAAGGGAAAGTTTCTCGTTCATTGTATCTGATGTATGTATCTCGGCTGCCTCTGAGCCTGTTTCTCTGTCACTCCACTTTTCCTGTATAAGGTGACGACGGTTACTTGTTGCATAGAATACAACATTTTTGGGCTTACCCTCAGCACCGCCCTCCAGCAGTGACTTCATATACTTATACTGTATCTCGTTTTCATCAAAGGAAAGGTCATCGATAAAGATAATAAAGTACCTGCCCCTTGGACGCAGCAGCTTAAGTATATCGGGAAGCTCAGCTATCTGCTCCTTTGTAATTTCCAGAAGTCTTAAGCCGTCCTTAAAGTAACGGTTTACAAGGGCCTTAACTGAGGAGGACTTACCTGTACCCCTTGCACCTACAAGAAGTACATTGTTGGCATTGTAGCCATTGATAAATGCCTCTGTATTACTGATAAGCTGACTTGTCTGTGCCTCATAACCTATAAGGTCATCAAAGGTAATCGGGTCAGGATGCTCAATACCCTTAAGGGTCTTGCTTTTATCATCATACCTGAAGGAGCGATATATGGAAACATCGCCGCAGCCTGCACGCTTATGAAATTCAATTATATCCTTAATGCCAAAGCCAGAAGGAACATCCCATTCTTTCTGTGCATTTACAGGCGTATAGTTCTGCACCTCATCAATGGCAGCCTTAAGGAAGTGTGAATCCGGAAGCTCATTAAGGTCTGTATCAGCTATAGCAAGGATGGCATTTATATCAGCCTCTGCCATACGGTATATGGAAGTATTTGTCACATCAACACCGTTTTCACAGTATAAGGTAAAGGTATTTTCATCAGACAGCATAAGATGAATAAGGTAATTTCTGAAAAGATTCCCTGAAAAGCCCTTCTTTTCAGCCTGTTCCATAAGCTGGGTAACAAGTCTTGACATAGGCTCATAATTATCCTCAGCTGTAAGCACCTCACAAAGGAGCTCCACTATCCTGTCCTTCCCTACATTTTTATATACGGTAAGGGAGTTTATATTGTCTAATAATTTGTTAATATTCATTCCTGTCCACCTCAATAATCTTTAGTAGTCCCTTTTGTCCGCCTATCAGGGTGTGTCCCTGGGCACGGTATCGCTCCATAAGCTCCACAGCCTCCCGTGTAACCACCTCACCTGTTAAAATAAGGGGAATATCCGGCGGAAAGGGAGTAACACACTCCCCTGCTATTCTGCCTATGGCATCCCTTAAAGGCAGGGTAACTGTCCTCCTTTGAAATGCCAGTCTGGGTGAAATAACAGGCTTTGTGATAGCCATAGGGTCAAAATCAAAATCCACAGGCTCATAATCGGCCATTTTACGGTCTGCCGCTATTATGGCATCCCCCAGCCTTTCGAGAGCCTTTTGAGTGTCTGCCACACTTGTCATTGCTATAATATGATTAAGCCCCACAAGTTCTATCTGTACATTATATTCCTCCAAAAGGATTTTCGCAAGTGTTTTTCCCTCGGAATTTTTCCCTGTATCCAGTACAATTTTACTTATGTCATAGTTTTCACCACTTACAAGCCTCATACTACGAAGACTGTTAAGCCTTGTCCTGAGGGCTGTCAGATTATTTACATAATTCCTGAAGTATCCCTCATCCTCAGTCAGTTTTGCACGCATTTTATCCATAAGTGCCATCATTATATATGAAGGACTTGTAGTCTGTACCATGGAATATGCCTCCCGGAGTCTTTCTATATCAACCCTGTCGCCCTTTATATTAATAATTGCCGACTGATTTATGCAGGGCAGGGTCTTATGCCAGCTCTGTACGGAAATATCCGCTCCCTGCTCCATTGCCGTCCTTGGAAATGCCTCTGAAAAGGGAAAGTGAGCGCCGTGGATTTCATCAACTATAAGTATGGCGCCATGGCTATGGGCTATTTCAGCCAAAGCACATATATCGGAAGTAAAACCCTCGTATGTGGGAGATGTTATAAGGACAGCCTTACTCTTGGGATAGTCCTTAAAGGCCTCCTTAAGGGCGGAGGCACTGACCCCTGTAGCAATGCCACCGGAAAGGGTATCGGGGGCTACATATACAGGCTCTGCCCCGGAAAGCACACAGGCATTGAATATACTCTTATGGGCATTACGGCAGACAATAATCTCATCTCCCTCATAAAGGGTGCCAAGTATTGCCGTAAGTATCCCACATGAGCCACCGTTCACAAGGAAGTAGGAATAGTCTGCCGCCTCAAACCTTGCCAGCTCATCCTGTGCCTCTGCTATTATTCCCTCAGGGTGATGTAGGTTATCAGAGCCATCTACCTCCGTTATATCCAGGCTTAAAAGCTCCTCATCCACAAAAGAGGTATTACGTTTATGTCCGGGCATGTGCATAGGATACCTGTCAAGAATCGCCTTTATTCCGTTATAAAGGGGTGCATTCATGGAAACATCTCCTTTAGTATTGAAAATCAAATATTTTTATGCTAATATTACTCTATAACATAAACCAGCACTTGTAAAGAGGAATTATTGCCATGCTTAAATTTTTATACCCTAAAAAATACCTTATGTCGGTATATGAGCTTACCCCTGACATGCTTAAGTCACTGGGCATAAAGACTGTTATATTTGACATTGACAATACCCTTGTACCCTACTGGATAAAGGAGCCTGATGAAAAACTCAGAACCTACTTCACCTCCCTCCGCAGGGCAGGAATAGTAATAAGTGTACTGTCCAACAGCCGGGAGGAAAGGAGCCGCCTGTTCTGTCAGGGCATGGATATTCCATATGTATACAGAGCAGGCAAACCGGGAATAAAGGGCCTCAACAGGTTGATTGAAAAGCTGGGGGCGGAAAGGAACAGTTGTCTTATTGCAGGGGATCAGATATTTACCGATGTATGGTGCGGCAACCGAGGCGGCATATACTCTGTACTGATTAAGCAGGTAAGTCCAAAGGACGAATGGATAACCCGTCCCAAGCGTGGTATAGAGCGTCTGGTTGTTAAAATGTATCTTAGAAGTGAGAGGAAGAAAAATGAAAATAGCTGATAATATAAAAGCTTCCACACAGGTATACGGTGTAATAGGAGATCCAATAGGTCACAGCCTCAGTCCCCTTATACATAATACCATGGCAAAAATGGAGGGTACTGATCTTGTATACACCGCCTTTCATGTACTGCCTGAAAATCTGGAAGCTGCCATTAAGGGAGCATATTGTCTTGGCATAAAGGGGCTTAACGTAACAGTGCCCCACAAAAAAGCAATAATACCATATCTTTCAGGGCTTGATGCAACAGCTGAACTTGTAGGTGCTGTAAATACAATCAAGTACACAGCTGATGGATATGTAGGATACAATACGGATATGATAGGTGCCTACTACGCTCTGGAGCTTAACGGAGTTGATCTTACAGGCAGCAGGGTACTGCTCCTTGGTGCAGGAGGTGCAGCCAACGCCTGTGCCGCAATGGCAGGCAGATACGGAGCAAAGGAGTTATACATAGCTAACCGCACCCTTGAAAATGCTCAAAAACTTGCAGAGCACATAGACTCCAACTTTGATATTAAGGTAAAGGCAATTAACATTGAAGATCAGGACAGTATTTCAGCCTGTGACCTTATAATTAACTGCACCACCCTTGGTTTTGGGGATAAAAAGGAACTTACCCCCATTAATGACAAGGGCTTTTTCAAAAGGACAGGAGTAAAGACTGTATTTGATGCGGTTTATTCCCCTTGGGAAACAAGGTTCCTCAGAGAGGCGGCAGAGGAGGGTTTACAGGCGATAAACGGCTTTGATATGCTGATATTTCAGGCACTTGCCGCAAGGGAAATATGGCTTGGTGAGGAACACGACATGGCCTTCCGTATACAGCTTAAAAAGCTGCTTACTCAATATTACTTAGGAGAAAAGCAATGAGGTACAAGCACAACATAATACTTATAGGCTTTATGGGCAGCGGAAAAACCAGTATAGGCAAAAGGCTGTCCCTTAAGCTTAAATGGGAATTTATAGACACTGACGACTTTATCGAAAAGCGTGAGGGAATGACCATAAACGAAATATTTGCCCAAAGGGGAGAATCCTATTTCCGTGACCTTGAAAGGGAGCTGTGCTCAAGGTACAGCGAGCCTAAATGCAAGATAATAGCAACAGGTGGGGGAGTTATTAAAAACAGGGACAATGTTAAGGACCTGAAAAAGGGCGGTATTATATTCTATCTTAAGTCTACCCCGGAAACCATAGCCCATAACCTCCGCAATGATGATACAAGACCCCTTTTAAGGGGTGGCAACAAGCTTGAAAGGATAAGGACTCTTATGGAGGAAAGGGAGCCAATGTACAGAGAATGTGCTGATATTACCATAAATGTGGCTGACCTTAATATGGAAGAAACACTTAACCTTATAGAAAAGGAGTACAACAGATATGAAAATAAGCGTAATAAACGGACCAAACATTAACTTTACCGGCATAAGGGAAAAGGGGATATACGGAAGCGAAACCTGGGCAGATATTGAGAAGGGGATAAAATCCGTTGCCGATAATATGGGTGTAGAGGTAAATTTTTTCCAGTCAAACCATGAGGGTGCCATTATTGACTACATTCAGGAGTGCTATACAAACGGCACAGATGGCATTGTTATAAATCCCGGTGCCTTTACCCACTACAGCTATGCCATAAGGGATGCCCTTTCCTCTGTGATGCTGCCTGTTGCAGAGATACATATGTCCAATATACACAAAAGGGAGGAGTTCCGTCATCTTAGTGTAACCGTCCCCGTATGTGTAGGGCAAATATGTGGATTTGGTTCATACGGATATACTCTTGCCTTAATGGCAATAATAAATTACATAGAAAAAAATGACAAATTAACAAAAAAGGCTTGAAAAATACTGCAAAATGCAGTAAAATAAGCTGTAAGACTATGAGAAAAATGCAAGGAGGATACAGACATGATTTCTGCCGGTGAATTCAGAAACGGTGTTACTATGGAATACGAGGGCGACGTATATGAAATACTTGAATTTCAGCACGTTAAGCCAGGTAAGGGTGCAGCTTTCGTAAGAACTAAAATTAAAAACGTGGTTACAGGTGCAGTGGTTGAAAAGACTTTCAGACCTACAGAGAAAATGCCTAAGGCATATATCGACCGCAAGGATATGCAGTACCTTTACAATGACGGTGACCTTTACTACTTTATGGATCTTGAGTCCTATGAGCAGATTGGCTTAAATAAGGATGATATAGGTGACAAGCTTAAGTTTGTTAAGGAAAACGAAACTGTTAAGATATTAAGCTATAACGGTAATATTTTCGGTATTGAGCCTCCTACATTTGTAGAGCTTGAAATTACTGATACAGAGCCCGGTTTCAAGGGCGATACAGCTACAGGTGCAACAAAGCCTGCTACAGTTGAAACAGGTGCACAGGTAAACGTACCTCTCTTCCTTAACACAGGTGAGGTTATCAAGATCGATACCCGTACAGGCGAATACCTGGGCCGTGTAAATTCATAATTTGTACTTTAAACAGAGGGTTTTGTATAACTCTCTGTTTTTTTAATGCCTGTAATTTTATCACACTTAATATTTCCATAGATAACAAAACAGCCCCTTTAGGTATACTTTTTCATATACCTAAGGGGGCTTATTATTATTGAGCGGAGTGCATTACACCATTACCCATATTCATATAACGCTTAAAGCTGTCAATATCAATACAGTTGCTGACAGCAGTCTGCATACTGATCTTTTCTTCCTTAACAAGCTGTGCAAGGTGGAAGTCAAGGGTTTGCATACCTGCCGATGAGCTGGTCTGCATGGTTGAGGATATCTGATGTGTTTTATCCTCACGGATCATGTTTCTGATAGCGTCATTCATACAGAGGATCTCAAGGGCCGCAAGACGACCGTTACCCTCTTTTCTTAATACAAGACGCTGGGTAACAACACCCTCCAGAACCATAGCAAGCTGGGTTCTTACCTGCTGTCTTGCATGGGGTGGGAAGGAGTCAATGATACGGTTAATGGTAGATGCTGCACCGATGGTATGCAGTGTGGAGAATACAAGGTGACCTGTTTCAGCAGCAGTCAGTGCAACGGAGATAGTTTCGTTATCACGCATCTCACCTACAAGGATAACATCAGGGTCCTCACGGAGAGAGCCTCTTAAGGCATTTTCGAAGGAGAGGGTATCAGTACCTACCTCACGCTGGTTTACAATACACTTATTGTGATGGTGTACGTACTCGATAGGGTCCTCAATTGTGATTATATGGTCACGTCTTATTCTGTTTACCTGGTTGATAATAGCTGCAAGGGTAGTTGACTTACCACTACCTGTAGGACCTGTAACCAGTACAAGTCCCTTTTTAAGGGAAGCAAAGGTCCTGATAACAGGTGGCAGATCAAGTTCCTCAAGGGTAAGTATCTTAGATGGCAGTACACGGAATACACCGCCGATATTTCCCTGCTGTTTAAATACATTTACTCTGAATCGACAGCCTGTTTCATCCTGGTAAGCGAAGTCGATTTCACCCATGTTTTCAAGATAAGATACTTGAAATTCCGAAAGAATGGAATAAATAATGCTTTTAGTATCATCTGCTGTCATTACAGGATACTTATCTATATCCGTCAACTCACCGTGAAGACGGATCTTAGGGCAGACTCCAACTGTAATATGGAGGTCACTGGCGCCGCTTTCCCTTGCTATTGTAAGCAAGTCCTTCATTACTTCAATCATATTATAAATACCTCCGAAATTATACCGAATATGTAGCTCTTACAAGCTCATCAACAGATGTTTCACCCTTTAAAACATGGGCAAGACAGTCCTCACGAAGGGTAACCATACCGTTATTAATAGCTTCCTGCTTGATTTCCTCTGCAGAAACGCCCTTGTTTATCATAGCCCTGATTTTTGATGTAAGTACAAAAATTTCATGGATACCCATACGACCTTTATAGCCTGTATTACCGCACTCCTTGCATCCAACTGCCTTATAAAGCTCAACAGGCTCCTCAAGGCCAAGGAAATTCATCTCATCCTCAGGTGTAACATACTTTTGTTTGCAATGTGGACAAAGCTTTTTAACAAGTCGCTGAGCTATAACACCAACTGTTGAGTCTGCAACCATGTATGGCTCAATATCCATATCTACCAGACGGGCAACTGCACCGACTGCATCATTGGTATGGATTGTAGAAAGCACAACGTGACCTGTAATAGCCGCCTTAACAGCTATCTGAGCAGTTTCATTATCACGAATCTCACCGATCATGATAATATCAGGGTCCTGACGGAGGATTGAACGAAGACCTGCTGCGAAGGTAAGACCTGCCTTGGCATTAACCTGTACCTGGGTAATACCGTCAAGCTTGTACTCAACAGGGTCCTCAACAGTGATTGTATTAATGGTGGAATCATTTACCTCTGCAAGAACCGAGTAAAGGGTTGTAGACTTACCACTACCTGTAGGACCGCATACAAGGATAATACCGTTAGGGGTCTTGATTATGCTCTTGAAAAACTCAAGGTTCTTTTCACTCATACCCAGCTGATCTACTGAAAGGACGGTACCGATACCGCCCAGTACTCTGATAACTATCTTTTCACCGTAAACGGTTGGCAGATCGGAAACACGCAGATCAATACTTCTGCCATCTACCTTGGTTTCGATACGACCGTCCTGTGGAATACGCTTTTCTGCAATATCCATACCTGACATAATCTTGATACGTGTTACAAGGTTAGAAAGAGCAGCCGACTTTATCTCCATCTTCTGTACCAACTGACCATCAATTCTCATACGGATACGTACAACATCCTTCTGAGGCTCTATATGAATATCACTGGCATTTGAACGTACTGCAGTTTCAATAACGTTATTAACGAACTTAACGATTGGAGCATTGTCAATATCATTTCTGAGCTGTTCCTCAAGGCCCTGAATTTCTTCAAGGTCTGCTATGTCGGTAAACTCCTCATTTACAATTTCCTGTGCCTCGTTTGCCTGCTCATTTGAGTAGTACTCAGGAATATTGCTTTCTATATCTTCCTGGGTTGCCATTACAAACCTTACGTTTTTACCTGTCTTAAGTCTGATATCATCGGCAAGGAAAAAGTTCATAGGGTCAGTGGTAGCAACCACTATACCCTTTTCGGTAAGATCTATTGGCATAACAATATGCTTAAGACAGTAATCCTGTGTAAGTAAATTGCATGCCTGTTGCTTTACTTCTATTTTTCCTATTTCCACAAAAGGAACCTTAAGTCGGGTACTTAATATCTTCATAAGATCCTTTTCCTGAATATAACCCAGATCAACAAGCGTATCACCAAGTTTTTTACCCTTTTGCTTTTGTATCTTAAGGGCATATTCAAGCTGATCTACGGTAATAAGTCCGTTCATAAGGAGCATCTTACCTAAGGGGACATTTTTTTGAGTTGGATTTTGCATTCCCAAAATAATCACTTCCTTAAAAAATTTATACTTTAAGCTGATATACTAAAGATTATCCGTCATTCTATAAGTTTATACTTAACCGCTCTCTGATAGCCGCCGCTTGCATCCAAAGTAGTATCATAGGATATGGATGTACTTTGTGCATAGGGCTGAACATGATTACCTGCATCATCTGTATTATCAGTGCGTTCTATTACAGCTGATATCCAAAGCTTTCCGTCACCGTCTGCCTTAAAGGTTACCAGGCTTTTATAATTATCAGAGGTGGTATTTTCCTCAGGTGCAAGCTTAACAACCGGCTGCCTGCCCACGTCAGTTTTATAGGCATAAAGCAGTAATGAGCCGTCATCAGATGATACAATATAATTATACTCATCTGTATTTGATGGATTTTCCAGCTGACTTAAATCAAGGGAATCCCTGTCAATAACATGTATATCCATAGCATTGGCAAGTTCCACCCTTGTTTTTTGCATCAGGGACGTAGTTATACTCTGATAGTCAGCCTCAACATGAAGGCTCTTCTGATAGTTGCGGGAGGTCTGCATAAAGCTGTATATAGCCGTAAGTACTACGCCTAAAATCACCAATCCCACAAGGAGCTCAACCAAAGTAAAACCTGAGCTGTTTAATTTTATTTTTTTCATAGTTTACCCCCTATAGTTTGAACAAAGCAGAATGTGTAATTTAAGCCCCACAGGCATATCCCCCGGGAGCAGACAACCTGTCACTTTGGTTTTATTACACCAATATAATAATCTGAGCTGTCATCGGTAACCTTATAGCAATCAACATTTTCCGTACCCACTGCATCAGGAAATACTACAGTAATCGTCACATCTTCACCCGTTGCAGAGCTGTCCGAAAACTTTGCATCCATCCTGCCTACAGCATCCTCTCTTGCCACATTTTCCTCAGCAGACATTTCGGTTATTTTGCCTGAAGTAATCATGGCACTTACAAACATGGTAGTACTGATAGTCAGCAAACATATTGCTATAATAAGTTCTATAAGGGTAAAACCTTTGTTATTCTTTATTAACCTTTTCATAGCTACCTCTCCGTTTATGTTGTAGGGTACGATATTACATCTGCAATTGCATCGCTGAATTTTTTTCCGTTAATACTTTGCGTGCCGTCTGCATAATCCTCAAGGGTTTCATCATACTTAATATGAGTACTTGGTTTGTCACAGAAATTTACAACGGAAACTGTAAACAGACCATACAAATATGGATATTTTGAATTGGAAAAGTCTACTGTATCACCATTTGAATACTGTTGACCCCTTCCCGAACCATCAGTGATATTAACTGTCAGATCCGGAGCAATTACATAGGCTGCCATATATACAGCCGAACCCGACATATTAATTTCAGGGCTGCCTCCGTCCCTTGAGAATACATAAAACTGAGATACTTTACCTGGTGCCACCTTAGTATCAAGAGCGTTTACAGGCAGATCATCCACCGCTAAGGTTGGATAGGCATCACTTATCGAAGCAAATCCCGTATAGCCGCCCCATGAATTTTTAAGGTTAATCTGTGCAGAACTATCCATAAACAGCCTTACTTTATGTGCTCCGGCACCGTCATTAATAAAAATCATACCGTTGTTATCTGTAGTAATACTACCCCTTAGCATAATATCAATATCATTGTTTGAGGCATCAATATACATATTACGTCCATTCAGAACTATATCCTCATCAATGATGCAGTCTGCGGTAATATGTATCGGTCCGCTTGTATCAATAGGATGACTGGTGTGTACATTATAAGCAGGATCACCGCAGCCACTGCAATTATAGTCAGCCTCAACCTGATGTGGTGTATGGGTGTATGTTTCGGAGTCATAGTATGGAGCATTTGTACACCAATAGCATGTCACAATAGCTTTATGCTCCGCATGGGTGTTATATGCAGGATCCGTACATCCTGTACAAACAGAGGTCAAAAATGACTGGGGGGTCATTGTACTGAACTTTGATGGGAAGGTAACAATAGGTCTTGGACTTTTAATCTTCTCATCTGTAAGATATTTATCAGCACCAATAATATCCCTGCCGTCAAAATAGGTTAAAAGTATGGAATCAAGATCTTCCTGTGTAATACTTCCATCAGAAACCGACTTTTTAGCCACATTTGTGACCTGATCGCCTACGGTAATGTTGCCCCCTGCCCATATTTCGGAATTATTGGGGAAGGTATCCGCATTACCCAGAACCTGATTAACCTCTCCTGCGGCATAGATATTT
The DNA here is from genome assembly GCA_949293325.1 of uncultured Eubacteriales bacterium. Classification (GTDB taxonomy): domain Bacteria; phylum Bacillota; class Clostridia; order Lachnospirales; family CAG-274; genus CALWRD01. Next base: position 15,140 of record CASFCZ010000030.1, read on the forward strand.
CCATAAATGGTAGGATACTGTTCTATATATACATTACCGTTACAGTAAATATCGCCATATATGGTTGCTGTACCATATATATACAAATCTCCCTTTGAAACTATACCTCCGTATATATACTTTGAGGAATTTTCAGGAGAAAGATTGCTGTAGCCTGTATCTCCCGCAGTACAGCTGTAACCGACATAGGTTCTTCCGTTTGACCAGAGCACTATTTCGTTGCTGTTAATACAGCTTGTTCCGTCCCAGTTGGTAGTACCTATTTTAGCGGTATTGCCCAGAATAATATCTCCTTCACACTTAAGAGCGCCTCCTATAACCGGAACCTCACCATAAAAGTATACCCCGTCCTTGACAGTGCCATCTTCATTTTTGCTTCCCACAAGAACATCACCTTTGACCTCCTCGCCTTCTGCAATTATCAGATGACCTCCTGCAACGATATACTTAAATACAACTGAAGATGAACCGCCTCCTATAGGCCGCATATCCACATTACCTGATGCAATAAGCTCATGCATTTCATGATCCACACCTCCGGAAAGGGATTCATTAAGTGCATTAAGTACATTAACCCTGGCATCTCCATACACAAGTATAGGACCGTCAATATGTCCGTTCAGGATAATATCCTTGTCACTGTACTGGGTATATGCCTTTTTTTCAAATGGGAAAGTATTGTTATTTGCAGGTATTATATTCTCATAACGTATGAGTTTGAAGCTCCTGTCTTCATACTTACCGGTACATTCGATCTTAACACGCTCGTCATCAATCACATCCACCATAATTGGGGTGATTCCGTCTGCTTCAAACTTAAGGCTACCGTCACTATATCTGTCCTGCTGCTTTTTTGTAACTGTATACACCTTGATATCAGCTTGTCCAAAATCACCCAGATCCATAGTCATAGCATCCTTGCCCCTGGCACTGCGTATCTTATTTGCACCGCTTTCGGTAGCAGCAAGTTTTTTAAACACCTCAATACCCGACTTTGCAGCCAGATAGGCATTTTCCTCATAGCCTACATTTTCTCTTATATTTTCATTAATATGTACGGTTCTCAGCGTAACGCTTCCCCAGATAAACAGCAGTGCACAGAGCATTACCGCCATAATCAGCACATTGCCGTCCCTACGATTATGGAGTTCACTTAGCAAACAATGTAGAAATCTTTTAATTTTCATTGTATACCATCCTTTTTTAATATACAGACGGAAATAATATTCCGACTGTCCCCTACTGAATCATTTTACGACAAATTTAATACAACTAGCAGTTTAGGCTGTCGGCATAAACACCGGCAGCCTCATTGTATCACAGGTGCGGATCAGTCAAAAAGTCTTGTATCTCCGGCACCCTGATTAAATGTATGATCAAGGGTAGTATCAACTATATCGTCGCCCTTATCTACAGTGAGAAACTCATAGTTAAGTGAAGATGTCATTGTTCCTTCCTGACCTAAGCTGATATTAAAAGAAGTAAGAAGTGATGTTTTCTTAACATTTTCGATATTTCTTACAAAGTTTACAATACTGTCATAAGAGCCTGTAAGTGAAACTGATATGGTATTATTCTTTAGACCCGTTTCAACCGTTTCACCGGTAGCTTCATCTGTAACGGTAGCAACCTCCTGACTAAGGTTAATACTGTCAATAGACACGCCTGTTGACTGGGAAATACTTGTCATATAGGCATGCAGATTTTCTGTTTCGGCATCAGGGAAGCTCTCGTTAAAGAGTGTCTGTTTTTCTGCCTTAAGTGTCTCAATGGTAGCAAGATACTGATCCTTTGAGTTAACAGTATTAAGCTGATCATCATACTGGGTCTGAAGAGTTTCTGCCGTAGTCTTATATTCTCCTCCCTTTGTTCTCAATGGTGAAATAACACACATATAAGCAAGGTAATACAGGAGGAAATTAATAACAATCAAGATCAAAAATATTTCTTTACTTCCTAATTTAGACATATCCCTTTTCCTCCTTTACTGTGCAGCGGTGGTTGTTTCAACAACTGCGGTAGTAGTCTCTGCAACTAAATCCTTAAGCTCAACGGTTATACTTCCTGTATACCCATCTCCGCCTTTACTTACACCGTTATAGGATACAGACTTAAAGTAAGCTGAATTTCTTAAGCTGTTGGCAAAATCCGCAATGGAAAGTTCTGAACCACCTGTTACCGACATGGAAATAGAATTATTGGAATATGAGAAATCTTGTAAACTGATACCTGCCGGCATACACTTTGCCACAGTCTCAATATCGGCTATTGTAAGTCTTGAACTTACTTCAAATTCGGCGATAGCTGTTTTAAAGCTGTTAATATCATTCTGAAGGCTCTCTGCTTCAGCTCTGTAACCATCTATCTCCGCAAGCTGTGGACTCAATTCCGCCATTGCCTCATTAAGTCTGTTTATTTGCATCTGTCGGAAGCCGTTTATACCAAGGCAAGCCACCAGGCAAATACAAAAGATAGCAGCAAATACAAGCAGACTCTTTTTAATTGATCGTTCAAAATCAATGGCACCTACGCCCCTTTCCTTACCTACTGAGGCAAAGAGGTTAAGATCCTTTTTTAAATAACTATTCATGCCGTATACCTCACTTTCTTATAAGACTGCCTGCCGCAATCAGTACATCCGCCAAATTCACGTCAGGGTCTATCTCTATACTTGACACACTATATATCTTTTCAACAGGAACTTCCAGAGTAGTTGAAAGATACTGATCAAGTCCCGATAAGGAGGCATTGCCACCATAGAGGTATATATTTGAAACAGGTCTGCCGCTGTATTTAGAAAGAGCAAACTGAATTATCTTATATATTTCTTCATTAGCCCTTGTAAATACAGGGGATATCCTGCTGCTCATGTCAGAGCCATACATATAGCCGTCACTGTCGCCAAACTCATAACCCTCATAACCTTCGTAACCCTCGTAGCCCTCATAACCTTCGTAACCGCTATAAGCGCTATTGTTATAGAGAGCATCAATTTCACTGTCCATTGAACTCTGAGAAGTGGTTTCACTGGCCTTTACATCATCTGCAATGGATACTGAGCGCTTGTACACATCAACACCGTCAACTATAAGGTCAATATCCATATATGAGGCACCCATATCCACCATAATAAATAACTTGCCTGAAATACTCTCTGCATTAATGGCGGCATTTTCCGCGGAAACCAACTTTGAGATAACATTCCTGTGTACATCAAAATTTGCAGGCTTCACTTCGGATGAATTGAGCACATCATTATAAGTGGTAACAAGCTCCTTTGGCACTGCATAAGCAGATAATTTATGTACTGTTTTATAATCCACAACATCAGTGGAATTCCACACATAATCTGTGTAATAGTCTGCCGTATTACCGAACACCGTAACAATTTCGTTTTCGATAAGCTTTTTGATCTTAGGACCCTTTATTGCAGGCACCATAATTTCCCTTGTAACTATGTCGGAGCATCTGGCTGCAACATTTGCCTCACACTTTGTCATATTGTTTTTACCAATAAGCGCCCTCAAAAAGAGATTAAGGTCTGTCTGGCTCTTTACATAGCCATTTTCCATACATCCTTCGGGAGTAGGTTCATTAACGACATCCGTTACGGTAACATGTCCGTTTTTGGAGCAGCTGCCCCTTACTATCTTTATATTTTTACTGCCTATATCAAGGGCAATGGTCTTTGAGGCTCCCTTTGCCTGTCCCTTATCGCCCGATGGTAATTTTAATGCCATAAAATTCCACACCTTTCTTGTTTATTATGTAATCAGCCTACATTCTGGTACATACCGAATACAGGAAGCATGATACCTATGATAACCGTACCTACAACTGCACCTAAAATAACTATCATAAGAGGCTCAAGGAGAGTTACCATCTTCTGAATAGCATTATCAGCCTCAATATCATAGAAGTCAGCAGTCTTTTCAAGTATCTCATCAAGGGCACCGGATTCCTCACCGACGTTGATCATAGTAACCATCATCTGTGGGAAAAGACCTGTCTTATGCAGGGCTGCGGAAAGAGAACCCCCGGCACGGATCTCCTCAAGAACTTCTGTCATTTTTTCATTCATAACAGAATTATTGATAACGTTTGTAGTAAGCTCAAGGGAGGTAAGAAGTGACATACCACTTGAGAATACAGAACACATGGTACGGCAGAAATTAGCTGCCACAACTACTGCATACAGCTTACCTACAATAGGAGTATACAGCTTTATTCTGTCCGATAACCGTTTTACTGCCTTAGTATTCCTGAATACACCAAATATCAGGATTAAAGCAACAATAAAGATGATAATCAGATACCAGCTGCTTTGCATGAAGTTTGACATAGCCATAAGTGCTTTTGTAAGGGCAGGGAGATCCTCCGGATCGCCGAACATACCCATAAGGTTAGGCATAACGAAGATAAAAAGGCCAAGTACTACCGCAAATCCTACAACTACAAGAAGTATAGGATAAACCATAGCGGATGTTACCTTATTTTTCAGCTTCATCTGCTTTTCATAGTGTACCGAAAGCCTCTCCATAATCTGATCTATAGAACCTGACATTTCGCCGGACTCTACCATACTGATCATAAACTGCGGGAAGGCTCCGTCTGTACCTGCAAGGGCCTTTGAAAGGCTCTTACCTACCTGTACCTGCTCATATACCTTAAGCAGAATATTTTTAAGCTTTTGCTTTTCCTGCTGCTGATAGAGCACGTCAAGACTTTTTACAATAGTAATACCTGCATTAAGCATGGTTGCAAACTGCTTGCAGAGGACCGAAAGGTCTTTCATACCTATAGCATTTGCATTTGCACGGGAGCCGGTTTCATTTTCGGCTATTTCCCGCACTGTAAGGGCATATTCGCCCTTTTGTTTTAATACGGCGTTAAACTCCGCCATATTGGTGGCAAAAATAGTATCCTTAACATTTTTTCCTTCTGCGTCTACCGCAGTGTACTTATATCTAGGCATACCGTTCCCCCTTGAATATTTATTTTTTTTGCAAAATCTGCTTTTATCATTCTACCATACTTTTAGGAAAATGTACATAAAAAATTTACTTTTTCTTCCGTTTTTTGTAAAAGTTGTGAAATGTATCTACAATTCAAAGACATACAAACAGGCTTTATTGTTTGTTTTTTTCTTAAAAAACACTTGACTTATGGTATATTTGCCAACTGCTTTTTACACATAAAAAGCGGTATGGCACCTGAATATACCACACCGCTTTAAAATGAAATGAAAAAGCCTATCTGTTCATTAAACAGTCAGAGCTTCCCTCTCTAGCTCCTTGTCCTCGTCAAAACCAAGGCTGATAACCTCTCCTGACATAGCCGCCTTTGCTCTGTTTACGGCATTATTGCAATAGTTTATGATAAACTCAGCTTCTTTGTAGAGGATCTTGCCTCCCTCGGTAAGCTCAATGCCTCTGTGGGTCCTTGTGAAAAGTTTAACCCCAAGTCTTTCTTCAAGGGAATTTATCTGCTTGAGCACCGCATTAGGTGAAATATAGAGCTTGTCAGCAGCCCTGGAAAAGCTTCCCATCTGTGCTGCATATAAAAAGGTTTCCAACTGGATACTGTACATAAAACCACCTCCGGTTATAGCTTATCATAACATCTTTTCTTTGTATGCTAAGCATAACACTTAAAGTCAACTCTAAGTCAAGCATCTGTCAGAAACCTTAATAATTTTTTTCGTTTTTCAGGACACATAAGCCAGAGGAAACATCACCTGACACTCCACTGACCTTAATCAGTCATTATAATTTCTTGCCCTTTCAAATTCATCATAAATCTGCTGGCTTGGTTCCTTTGTAATAAGTGAAACTATAACTATTACTACACAGGACACAAGGAAAGCAGGAAGAAGCTCATATATACCGAATATGCCACCCATAGGTTTAATAAGCATATTCCATACAAATACCATTATGCCACCTGCCAGCATACCACATACTGCCGCCTCCCTTGTGGTGCGTTTCCAGAAAAGTGAGAAAAGTATGATAGGTCCAAAGGTAGCACCGAAGCCTGCCCATGCAAAGGATACCAAAGTAAAAATAACGCTCTGGTCATCCCATGCTATAATCATACCCACAAGAGATATAAGTATAAGTATAACCCTTGAAACGTGCATAACCGTCTTGTCACTTGCATCCTTTTTGATAATACCCTCAAAGATATTCTTTGAAAAAGCAGATGCTGCAATAAGCAGGTAAGAGTCTGAGGAGCTGATGGTAGCTGCCAGTATACCCGCCATAATTACACCTGCAAAGAGAGGATGAAGCATAGTCTGTGCAAGAACCACAAATACATTTTCACTTAAGCTCTTTGTTGCAAGCTCATCAGTAAATGGGAAAAGGCTTCTGCCGATTAATCCGATAAACACCGCTGATGCAAGGGAAATTACACACCATACAGTAGCAATCCTCCTTGACTTTTTAAGCTCGTCTACCTTACGGATAGCCATAAATCTGAGAAGTACCTGTGGCACACCAAAGTAACCAAGTCCCCAGGATGCTGTGGAAAGAATAGTTATAATGCCATACTCTGTTGCCTCTCCGAAAAGAGGTAAACCTGCTGAAGCCTGCTGTACTCCATCGGCATCAACCTGTGGGGTTGCAAGGGAGGTAAGGGACAGGTATCCCGGAATTTCCTTTGCATTGTCAATAACCTCTCCAAAGCCCCCTGCATTGTATACACCAAAGCCTACAATAGCAATAAGGGCACAGAACATTACCACTGCCTGCATAAAGTCAGAGGCACTCTCTGCAAGGAAACCTCCTACAACAGTATAGAAAACAACAAATACAGCTCCCAGTATCATCATAGTATGATAATCTGTGTCAAAAAGGCTGCTGAAAAGCTTACCGCAGGTAACAAAACAGCTTGAAGCATAAACAGTAAAGAATACAAGAATTAAAAGAGCGGAAATACCCAGTATCACCTTTTTATCCTCATGGTAACGGTTGCTGAGGAAATCAGGTATGGTAATAGCATCTCCCGAAACCGCCGAATAGCGCCTCAGCCTCTTTGCCACTATAAGCCAGTTAATATATGTACCTATTGCAAGACCGATTGCCGTCCATGCTGCGTCTGCAAGACCGCACCAGTATGCAACACCCGGCAGACCCATAAGAAGCCAGCCACTCATGTCCGATGCCTCGGCACTCATTGCTGCTACCCATGGTCCCAGGGACCTTCCTCCAAGGAAATAGTTTTCACTGTTTTCCTGGGCACGTTTTGCAAAGAATAAGCCTATGCCTATAACAACAAGCATATAGCATACCATTGCAATCAATACTTTTAAAGTATCCGAATCCATTATATCCCTCCTAGTATATATAATCATTTGATTATACCATACTTTATTTACAGGAGCAATTATCTTTTTACAATTTTTTCATTTTACGGAATAAACAGCGGTTTTGCCGGATATTTCCCTGAATATAATGTCATTATCATGTCATTATTACTTCAATATCAATAATTAATGACGTCATTAATCCACAAAGTAAAGGATAAAAATAAATGACGTCAATAATCTGCAAAGTAAACAACAAACAATTAATGACGTCAATAACCCACAAAGTAAAGTAAACCAAACTAAACCAAACTAAATTAAATTAAACCAAACTATATTAACCTACCCTCCCTTCGGGGGGGTATAAGGGGGGTAGGTGGTCTAGTAAGGTGGTCTGGTGAAACAGAATAAATTTATATCTATGGCAGTAAATGTCACTTTTGTTATGATATACTGGTAACAGAAAAAGGGTGCAGCCTAAATGCCGCACCCCATATACAACTCACCTGTGAGTATTACTTTAAATTAATGCTGTATGCCTCAGCCTGTGGTGGAATGCTCCTTGTCATCATCTGGCTGAATTCAGCCTCCACCTTGTCCCCTACCTTTGCATCAACGCCGTCACCCTCAGTTGATTCTGTAACCACAAGGGCAACTACAGGATATGCTGCAGACTCATCCTCAGCAGTAACAATAATGTGACCATCCTCACTTATTTCTGTTACCTCACCGATAATGCTGAGGCTCTCCGCCTCATCAGCAGGCTCCTCTGCAGGCTCATCAGGGGTTTCCTGTGGCTGTGACTCAACTACAATCCTCTCAGGGTTGTTCATAGGAGGTATGCTCATTGTCATAGCCGCACCGTATACAACCTTAAGGCTTGCACCTGTTGCAATATCGTCAAGGGTAAGGCTGTTGCCCTCTGCGTCGGTAATAGGTGTGGTGTCACTGATATTAAGGAGCACCTGGCCCTTTACACTGTCCTCCACAAGAAGGCTGTTCCCGTTCTTTTCGGCAACCGTAGCAGTGCCTTCTTCTGTTGAAAGAATATAAACATTGCCATCCTGAAGTGATACATCATAGCTGAGTATTTCAGAGAAAAGCTCAGCAGGCACCATAGTGCTGCTGTTGACTATCTTTGACTCCTTACCAAGGGGCATTGGAGCTGTCTTTGCAAAGGTATATCCGTCAACACCTACCTCAAAGGTAACATAACTTGGACCTGAAGTAAGGGTAACGGTTTTTGAATTGGCTATCCACCCAACCTTATAGCCTAAGGTTTCCGCTGCCTCCCTTACAGGTACCATAACTCTGTCACCATCTATAATGGTGTCTGCAATCTCTGCACCGTTGATGTAGAGCTTACCGCCATCCTGAGCAGTAACACCTACACTGCCAAGAATAAGAGTTGCTGAAAGTGTTAAAGCAAATAATTTGTTCTTCATTATTTTATCTCTCCTTTTTTTATGTCTTACATCCTTATAGACGCAAAAGAATTAAAAAGGTTCCCAAAAAAGTTGAAAAAAATTTTAAAAAGTAATACAATAGGATTTATAGACTTAATATGGAGGCGAGAGAATGATTTCTGATAAAATGAAGGAGCTTACCAAAAACGGCTCTGCAATACGTGCCATGTTTGAGGATGGCAAAAAAATGATAGCCAAGCTGGGCAAGGAGAATGTATTTGACTTTTCTCTTGGAAATCCGTCCATAGTCCCACCGGAATCGGTAAAGCAGGCTATAATCGACATTTTAAATGAAGAAGAACCTATGCTTGTACACGGATATATGAACAACTCAGGCTATGAGGACGTAAGAAAGGCTACTGCTGACTACATCAACTCCCAGCATGGTACAGCCTTTACAGAGGAAAACATAGTAATGACGGTAGGTGCCGCAAGTGCCCTTAATATTGCACTTAAGGCAACTATTAACCCAGGGGACGAGGTGCTCCTTATTGCACCATACTTCGGAGAGTACAACAACTATATTAATAACTACGACGGTGTACCTGTAGTAGTAAGCCCTGACTATGAGAGATTTTCCATCAACTTTGATGAGTTTGAGGCAAAGGTAAGTCCTAAGACAAAAATGGTCATCATCAATACCCCTAACAACCCTACAGGCGCCGTATACAGTGAGTCTGACCTTACAAGACTTGCTGATATATTAAATAAGAAGCAAGCGGAGTACGGTACTGAAATTTACCTTATAAGTGACGAGCCATACAGAGAAATATGCTTCGGAGGTAAAAAGGTACCTTACCTTACAAAGTTCTACAAAAACACCTTTGTTGCATACTCCTATTCCAAGAGCCTTTCCCTTCCCGGTGAACGTATAGGCTACCTGGTTATAAACAATGAAATGTCAGACTTTGAGGAAATGGCAGGAGCTCTTAATGTAGCAAACCGTATCCTGGGATATGTTAATGCCCCAAGCCTTATGCAGAGGGTTGCAGGCAGATGCGTTGGACAGACTGCTGACCTTTCCGTATATGAAGAAAATAAGGACATACTCTACAAGGCACTTACAGAGTATGGTTATGAAATAGTTGAACCACAGGGTACCTTCTATATGTTCCCTAAGTGTTTTACCCCTGACGACAAGGAGTTCTGTACAAGGGCTAAGGAATACGGGCTTGTTATCGTACCCGGCTCCAACTTTGCCTGCCCAGGCTATTTCAGAATAGCCTTCTGTGTAAAAAAGGAAACCCTGTTAAACTCCCTGCCTGCCTTTAAAAAACTGGCAGACAGCTACAGGTAAATGCCTATGAGGATGGTATCCACCCTCCTTGGAATACTGATTATGGCATTTGCCATAGTAGTCAGTATAACTGCCAATTTTGATATAGGCAACCTTATGGTATTCGGTTTGGGACTTGCCCTTGCACTGTTCTTTAACGTGCCGAAAAACAAATTTACCAGGGCCCTTAAGATACTGGCAGTAACGGGCTACGGAATAGTATTTATAATGATAGGCTTTATTTATATTTCAGGCAGCAGCAGGAATGTAACCTATCAGGAGGATGCAGTAATCGTTCTGGGCTGCTCAGTAATAGGGGACAGAATAAGCTCTCCCCTTAAATACAGACTTGATACTGCCTATGGGTATTATGAGAAAAATCCCAATGCCATTATAGTAGTAAGCGGAGGGCAGGGACCCCAGGAAAATCTCCCTGAGGGTGTTGCCATGTACAACTACCTAACTGAAAGAGGTGTTCCCTCTGACAGTATACTTATTGAAGATAAGGCAACAAGCACAAACGAAAACTACAAATATTCAAAGGAAATACTGGACGACTACTTTGAAGGCAGGTCCTACTCCTGTGTATATGTAACCAACAGGTTTCACTGCTACAGGGCAGGCAGACTTGCGGAGATAAACGGTCTTAACTGTGTGGGATTAGGTGCCCCCATAGGGCCTTCATCAGCCGTCACATCCTATATGCGTGAAGTGCTGGCGGTATTTCAGCTATGGATATTTAACAGATAGGAGGTATGTCCATGACAGACTACGAGGGCTTTGCAGAGGTATACGACACCTTTATGCAGGACACGCCCTATGATGAATGGACAGGCTATATAGAGAGGATATGGGCACACTTCGGACTTAAGCCCAGACTGGTATGTGACCTTGCCTGTGGTACCGGCAATATGACCATAAGGCTGGCGGAACGTGGCTATGATATGATAGGTATTGATTTATCAGCGGCAATGCTGTCCAAGGCAAGGGAGAAATCCCCTGAAAATATCCTCTATCTCAATCAGGATATGCGGGAGTTTGAGCTGTACGGAACAGTTGACAGCATAATATGCCTTTGTGACAGTATCAACTATATCACTGACCCTGATGAGCTTCTTGAAGTTTTTAACTTGGTAAACAACTATCTTGACCCGGGTGGACTGTTTATATTTGATATAAACACCATACACAAGTTCAGGGATATACTTGCAGACAACTGCTACTGTGAAACTACGGATAATTCCGCCTATACATGGGAAAATTACTATGATGAGGAAGAAAGGATAAACGAGTTTTACACCAACTTCTTTGTAGAGGATAAGGAAAGCGGTATGTACCACAGGTATGAGGAATACCACTATGAAAAGGGCTATACCATTGAGGAAATAGCCGGGCTTATAGAAAAATCGGGAATGGAATTTGTCGGGGTATTTGAGGAGCTTACCCTTACACCTCCTAACGAGGACAGCAGCCGCATATACTTTGTTGCAAAGGAAATAAGCAAAAAGGAGAAAAAATAATGGATCATATATTAAGAGCCACCGCAGGAAATGGCTCCGTTCGTATATTTATTGCAGACACCCATGACACGGCACAGAAGTCCTTTGAAATTCACAGGACTTCACCTGTTATGTCAGCGGCAATGGGTAGGGCATTAACTGCCGTTGCCATTATGGGCAGTATGCTTAAGGCAGAGGGTGACCTTGTATCCATACAGATAAAGGGTGACGGTCTCGGGGGTGGACTTACGGTTACCTCCGACAGCAAGTCAAGGGTAAAGGGATACCCCTATAACCCCATGGTGGATATACCCCTTAAGGAAAACGGTAAGCTGGATGTCCAGGGGGCACTTGGATACGGCACCCTGACAGTAATAAAGGATATGGGCTTAAAGGAGCCTTATGTGGGACAGATCCCCCTTGTATCCGGAGAAATTGCCGAGGATATGACCTATTACTTTGCAAAAAGCGAACAGACCCCCTCTGCCGTTGCACTGGGTGTGCTGGTGGACAGGGACTATAGCATCAAGCAGTCGGGAGGCTTTATTATTCAGATGATGCCCGATGCAGATGATGAGATAGTTACTGCCCTGGAGAAAAAGCTCACAGGTCTTGACAGCGTTACCACTATGCTGGAAAAAGGTATGACCACCGAGGATATTTTAAATGCCATAGCAGGGGATTTTGAGCCACAGATACTTGACAGGATACCTGTTGAATACTATTGTAACTGCACCCGTGAAAGGGTGGAAAAGGCTCTGGTTTCCCTGGGCAAGGATGAGCTTGAAAAGATAATAGAGGAGGACGGGAAGGCTGAACTTCACTGTCACTTCTGTAATAAGGACTATGAATTTAATAAGGACGAGCTTATCGAAATATTGAACAGAGCTTTAAGCTAAAAAAAATGAACTCCCGAACAGGACAAATGCCCATTCGGGAGTTTTTTATTGCCTTAAGGCTTAACAACAATATTAACAATTCTGCCGGGAACATAGATTTCCTTGACTACAGTGCCTGAAAGCTTAGCTCCCAGAGCCTCCTTAGCCTGAGAAAGAACACTGTCCTTATCGGCATCATGAGCCACCTCAATGGTGGTCTTAACCTTACCGTTAATCTGAACGGCAACCTCAACGGTATCAGCCTTCATTTTATCCTTATCATAGGTAGGCCATTTAGCTGAAAGGAATACTGACTTATCATGACCCAAAATTTCCCAAAGCTCCTCAGCAAGATGAGGTGCAAAAGGTGCAAGCATAACTGCAAGGGTATCAAGGGTTTCCTTATCGCAGCCACCGGCTTCTTTGCAAGCCGCAGCCAGTTTATTGGTATATTCCATAAAGCCGGAAACAACCGTATTAAGGGTAAGTGCCTCCAGTCTTTGGGTAATTTCATAAACCATGGTATGTCTGATACGCTCAATATCCTTAGTTGTCTCAATAGGCTTATCCTTATATTCCTCAACGAACTTCCATACCTTATTAAGGTATCTGAATACGCCGTCGATACCTGTATCATCCCACTCGGAGTCAAGCTCAGGTGGTCCTATGAAAAGCTCATACATACGCAGGGAGTCGCAGCCATAAGCAGCAACCGTATCATCAGGAGATACTACATTGCCCTTATTTTTACTCATCTTTGCCCCGTCCTTGCAAATCATACCCTGATTAAACAGACGGTGGAAAGGCTCGTCAAAGTCAACAACACCTATATCGTAAAGGAACTTAGTATAGAACCTTGCATAAAGGAGGTGGAGAACAGCATGCTCGATACCACCTACATACATATCAACGGGCATCCACTTCTTAAGGGCTTCCTTACTTGCAAGCTCCTTATCATTGTGTGGGTCTGTATAACGAAGGAAGTACCAGGAAGAACCTGCCCACTGAGGCATTGTATTGGTTTCCCTCTTAGCAGGACCGCCGCAGCATGGGCAAGTGGTATTTACCCACTCGTCAATGGCAGCAAGTGGTGACTCACCTGTATCCGTTGGCTTATAGCTCTCCACATTAGGAAGGAGAACAGGAAGCTGATCCTCGGGAACAGGAACAGTACCACACTTTTCACAATGTACAAGGGGAATAGGCTCGCCCCAGTAACGCTGACGGGAGAATACCCAGTCACGGAGCTTAAAGTTGACTGTCTTTTTGCCTATGCCTTCCTTTTCTATAAAATCAGGAACGGACTTCTTTGCATCCTCTGACTTCATACCGTTAAGCTTACCTGAATTAATCATAATACCAGGCTCGGTATAAGCCTGCTGAAGATCAGGATCTTCCTTACCGTCCTTGCTTATTACCTGAATAATAGGCAGGCCGAACTTCTTTGCAAACTCAAAGTCACGGTCGTCATGGGCAGGTACACACATAATAGCACCTGTACCATGGTCGGCAAGTACATAATCTGAAATCCATATAGGTGTCTTTTCACCGTTAAGTGGATTAATGCCGTAAGCACCTGTAAATACACCTGTCTTTTCCTTATCTGTCATACGGGATACATTTGACTTGGTACTTGCCTCATAGCAGTACTTTTCAACCTCATCCTTATGCTCTGGGGTGGTTATTTCCTTAACCATCTCATGCTCGGGAGAAAGCACCATAAAGGTTGCACCATAGAGAGTATCAGGACGTGTGGTGTAAACCTTAACTGCCTTACCCTCCATACCGTCAACAGGGAAGTCAATCTCTGCACCGTAGCTCTTACCTATCCAGTCAGACTGCATCTTCTTAACCTTTTCAGGCCAATCCAGCTTATCAAGGTCCTTAAGAAGTCTGTCAGCATACTTTGTTATCCTCAGCATCCACTGACGAAGGTTCTTTTTGGTAACCTGTGAGCCACAGCGGTCGCAGACACCGTTTGTAGCCTCCTCATTGGCAAGTACGCACTTACAGTTAGGGCACCAGTTAAGTGGCATTTCCTTCTCATAGGCAAGTCCGTTTTTAAACATCTGTACAAATATCCACTGTGTCCACTTATAGTAAGCAGGGTCGGTGGTATTAACCTCCCTGTCCCAATCGTAGATAGCACTGATTTCCTTAAGCTGACGCTTCATATTTGCAATGGAATTTTTAGTGGCAACAGATGGATGTGTGCCTGTCTTGATGGCATAGTTTTCACCGGGAAGGCCAAAGGCATCCCAGCCCATCGGATGAAGTATCTCATAGCCCTCAAGGAGCTTGTAACGGCTCACTACATCAGAGAGCACATAACCTCTCCAGTGACCTACATGAAGGCCGCTGCCTGAAGGATATGGGAACATATCCAGGCAGTAATATTTTGGCTTAACGCCGTCATGGGGATTAACGGAAGTCTGCTCCCATCTTTCACGCCATTTCTTTTCAATTTCCTTAAAATTATACTTAGTACTCATGGTTTCCTCCTAAAAAGTCCACAATGACTTTAAATGTGTAAATTATAGCATATATTAAGGGAAAATTCAATATCTTTTTGGCAGGTTTTAGGCTTTACACTGCAGGAACGGACCACTCTGTATATTAGCAGGAACCGGTCTTTTTGCATTGTGCAGCAATATCCGAAAAAGCCCCTTACTCCACATGGAGAGCCTCAAGAGCCGCCTGTGCCGCCTGCTGTTCTGCTTCCTTTTTGCTTCTGCCGCTGCCGCTGCCAAGGGTTTTGCCTGAGTGTCTTACCTCTACCTTAAAGAGCTTATTATGTGCAGGTCCGCTTTCCCCAACCACCACATACTCAATAGGTGACTGGCTTGACCTTTGCAGCACCTCCTGGAGAGAGGTCTTGTTATCAAGTACGTGATGGGAATTTTTGGCGGCAAAAATATCATCCTTAAGCTGACTTAAGATAAACCTTTCAGCCTCCTCAATACCACCGTCAAGGTATATGGCACCGATAATGGATTCAAAGGCATCCTCCAATATGGACATACGCTCCCTGCCACCTGTAAGCTCCTCACCCTTACCCAGACGGAGATACTTTTGTACACCCAGGGCACGGGATTTTTTGGCAAGCATATGTTCACATACAACATTTGCCCTTATCTTTGTCAGCCTGCCCTCAGGGAGATCCGGAAAGGTCTTGAAAAGGAAACTACCTACAACAAAGCCAAGTACCGCATCCCCTAAAAACTCAAGCCTCTCATTGCAGACCACACCCTCTGACTTATACTCATTGGCATAGGATGAATGGGTAAGTGCCGTAAGCAGGATACCCTCATCCTTAAATTTGTAATTTAAAACATCCTCCATCATAATATACGATCCTCCCATAAGGGAACATACCTGCTTAAGGATTTTAAAGGATTAAAATGCTTAAGCCCATACATTCCTTTGTATAAAAAAAACTGCGGCATAATGCCGCAGCCTTGCGTACCATAACGGCAATATTGCCTTAAAATCACGCCTTGTCCTTAATATACTTTACTGCATCGCCTACAGTCTTAATATTCTCAGCATCCTCATTTTCAAACTCAATATCAAAAGCGGATTCAAGCTCGGAAATGATCTGGAAAATATCAAGTGAATCTGCGCCAAGATCATCTACAAAAGAGGACTCCATAGTAATATCATCCTCGGAAATACCCATCTGATCAGCAACGATTTCTTTAACCTTATCGAATTCCATTGAAATAGCCTCCTTCTATAATTTGTTTTAACATCATTAATACTATACTAGATAAAATATGGTTTGTCAATATATTTAAGGCTTTGGTTACCACAATTTTAAACCCAGAATATATCAAAGTTTTTCCTGAATTTTATTGACAATATCCCCGTCTATAAAGCTTACACACTGCTTGATGGCACCCTTAACCGCCCTTGCATCACTATTGCCGTGTGCCTTTACAACAAGGGCCTTAAGTCCCAGGAAGGGAGCTCCCCCTACATCAGCATAGTCAAAATGCTTTTTAATCCGTCTAAAGGCACCTGAGGCTATAAGAGCACCCAGTTTAGACAGGGGGCTTGCCATAAGTTCCTTTTTAACAAGCTTAAGTATGGACTTGCCAAAGCCCTCCATAAGTTTAAGGACTACATTGCCTACAAAGGCATCAGCCACCATTACATCCACATCACCCTTTGGAATATCCCTTGCCTCAAGATTACCTGCAAAGTTTATGCCCTCAGCCTCACTTAGCAAGCCGTAGGTTTCCTTAACAAGGGCATTACCCTTTTCGCTCTCCACACCGATATTAATAAGTCCCACCTTTGGATTTTTAACACCGAAGATGTTTTCAACATAAACACTGCCCATTTTGGCAAACTGTACAAGGTACTGGGGTTTTGCATCAACATTTGCACCTGCATCTATAAGGAGGGAAAAGCCCTTGTCAGTAGGTATCATAGTACCCAGTGCAGGTCGCTCCACCCCGGGTATCCTGCCGATGATAACGGTTGCACCTGTAAGAAGGGCACCTGTATTGCCTGCGGATACAAAGGCAGATGCCTCACCCTTTTTTACCATATTAAGACCTATTACCATAGAGGAATTTTTCTTTTTACGGATAGCAACGGTAGGTACCTCACCGGTTTCAATAACCTCATCGGCATTTATTACATGGATACGGCTGCTGTCATAGCTATACTTTGCAAGCTCAGCCTTTACCGCATCCTCTCTGCCGACCAGGGCTATTTTATATGGTATATCCTTTGAAGCCTCTACAGCCCCCTTGACTATCTCACCAGGGGCGTTGTCACCACCCATGGCATCTACAGCAATGATTATATCAGACATAATAAACCTCCCATACGGATCAATCAATAAAAAGAGTATAGCACAAAGGAAATTTGAAATCAACCTGTATACCCCCTCCTTATCATAAAAAACAACCGGAAAAATATACTTGCCTTTCATATGCAAATTTACATATAAAAAAAGCAGGAAAGCTCTGAAGCCTTCCTGCATATTGATAACATAATTTAAGTACAATACTAAACAGCCTGCAACTATTTTTCCTCAAATCAATTTACAGAACTATCAGCAGGGTTTACATGAATCATAATGTGCTTAACATCGGAAAACTGTTGTTCCACATTCCTGTGTACACGCTCGGCCACCTCATGGGCATCCCTGAGGGATTTATCCCCGTCAACGGATATTTCAAGATCAATGTAGACCCTGTTTCCGAACATTCTTGAGTGCAACATATCCACACTCCTTACATCCTCCTGCTTTAATATATACTCCCTGAGATTTTTTTCATATTCCTCTCCGCAGGATGTGTCCAGCATTTTAACCAGTGCATCCTTTGAAATATCATAGGCAATCTTTACTATAAAAAGGCATATCACAACACTTGCCACAGAATCCAGTACAGGAAATCCAAGCATAGCCCCGGCAATACCTGTTAAAGAACCAACAGACGAAAGGGCATCTGACCGATGATGCCAGGCATCTGCCAGAAATGCAGCGGAATTAATTAGCTTTGCATAATAGCGTGTATACCAGTACATTGCCTCTTTAACCACAATGGAAACAACAGCCGCCACAAGGGCTATGGCACCCGGAACCATAAGTTTTCCATAATTTCCCGAAATAATATTGTCCACCCCTGCCTTGCCTACTCCGATACCAGTCAGCATCAGCACAAATCCAAGAAGAAGGGACGCAACACATTCCAGACGTTCATGTCCATAGGGATGGGCGTTATCTGCATCCCTTTTTGAAACCTTAACTCCGATGAATGCTACCAGGGTTGTAAAGACATCTGAGAAGGAATGGATGGAATCCGAAATCATTGCACCGGAATTGCCTACAATTCCCGCAAACAATTTAAATCCCGACAGTACCGTATTTCCTATTAAGCTGACAAGGGACATATTTCTGATAACTGCCTGTTCATTAACTGGCTTTGGAGCTGATTGATTTGTTTTTTCATACCTGGTTGTCATAAAAGAATCCTCCTGTTTTAACGCAAATAATGACAGTGATATTTCTCTTATGAGCACCCCATTGAGATAATCTGTTCCAGAAATGAATATAAAAAAACATCTATGGAACATACAACTGTCCCACAGATGTTAAATCTGCTGCCGTATTAACGGCCCGGCCCCATGCCCTAACGGGTCATTGCCTGCTCAGTTTGTACTGTTCATCCCTCACCTTGAATCAAGGTGTAATGCAGTGCAAAGAGTTTTTTAATATATCTTATTCTCTCTGTAGGAAAAAGGTTCCTGCAATTTACACCTTTGTCAATTTGTCAGGGATGGGGCTGGATTTCTGCACAGAAAAAGGGAACTGCTCAAAAGATCAGTTCCCTTAGATTTCAAAAAAACTTTATAAATTAGCCAAAGGCAAAACCTTTATTATTCCTTACCTACTTTTGCAAGCTTTCCAAAGCAGTGTACAGCAACAAGAAGACCAAGAGCCATAAGAAGGATGGCAACTATAAGCTGAAGTCCGCCTACCATAAATACAAAGGAACCTTCACCTATACTCTTGATGATACCGATTACTGACTGTACAAGGGCAGTAAAAGTAACCACAAGCATCATGCACATAGGGAAGTAAAGGGTCCAGCCTGTTCTGCCTGTAGTACGTAAGAATACGGAAAGTGCAATAAGTACAAGTGAGGCAAGGAGCTGGTTTGCAGCACCGAAAAGAGGCCATACGTTGTTATATCCACCAAGGGTAAGAAGGAAGCCGAAGAAAAGAGTTATAATAGTAGCAAAGTGCTTGTTACAAAGTACCTTCTGTATACCCTTCCAATCCTTAGGATCAGAGCTGTCACCCATGAAAAGCTCCTGGAATGACATTCTGCCGATACGTGCAACAGAGTCAAGGGAGGTAAGGGCAAGAGCCGATACACACATTGTCATAAAGCTGTTTGCAACATAAGCAGGAATATTAAGCTTTTCAAGGAAAGCTGCAATATTAATTGAGAATATCTGGAATGGAGTTGCACCCTCAGGAAGCTCAACACCTGTTGCTGAAACTGCAATAACAAGGGCAATAACACCAAGAAGGGACTCCACCATCATTGCGCCGTAACCTACAAAGAGCATATCCTTTTCATTGGAGATTGTCTTTGAGGATGTGCCTGAAGATACAAGGCTGTGGAAACCAGAAACAGCACCGCAGGCAATGGTAATAAAGAGGGTTGGGAACAAGTACTGTCCGCTTGCATTTGTAAAGCCGTTAAAGGCATTACCTTCAATAGTTGGGTGAGCAACAACAAGACCCACTACCGCACCTATTATCATAAAGATAAGAAGGAAGGAGCTTAAATAGTCCCTTGGCTGCATAAGAAGCCACATAGGCATAACAGCTGCAAGGAAAAGGTAAACAAATACAACTCCGAGCCATGCGTTCTTATCAAGATATATAGGTACTGCCATACCTACTGCAAGCATTGCAAAAAGAAGAACAATACCTATAACAAACTCAAGTTTCTGATTTGGCTTAAACTTTTTGATGGAAAGACCGAAAAGAATAGCCACTACAATAAAGAGCATGGATATTGATGCAGCTGCTGCATTAGGTGCATTCTTTACTACCTCACCTGTTACGGCATCGGTAGAAAAGCCATTGAAAGTACTTGCAACTATATCTGCAAAGGCAGCTATAACAAGGAGTGTAAAAAGCCATGCAAAGAGAAGGAAAAGCTTTTTACCTGTCTTGCCTATGTACTTTTCAATTATCATACCTATTGACTTACCATCATTTTTAACTGAGGCATACAGTGCACCGAAGTCCTGTACGGCACCGAAGAAAGTACCGCCGATAAGAAGCCACAGCAATACAGGAAGCCAACCGAAGGCTGCTGCCAGGATAGGTCCTGTAACAGGGCCTGCACCTGCTATTGATGAAAACTGATGAGAAAATACCTCCAGTTTATGTGATGGTACATAATCCTCACCATCTTCATGGGTATAGGCAGGGGTCTTTGCCTTTGGATCAATTCCCCACCTGTTTG
>CASFCZ010000031.1 GCA_949293325.1 uncultured Eubacteriales bacterium
ATCAGGATGTTTGCTTTTTATTGAAAAAAACTATAGAAAAACCTGTGTTGACTGAGCGAGAATCTCTTATTCTTCAGATGATTAAGAACGGGAGGCAGCCTTTTATTGAAGCGGCGAAAACAGACTTTAGTAACGAATTGACTACTATTTGCCCATACTGTTTCCGGAAAATTGATGAAGAATATCGACATGGTTTAGTTGATAGTATCAATAAGGTACTAAATAAGGGTGTTGATGAACATAAGGCTGAATTGCAGGCAATATTATTCCCTGAATTCAACGAAGATTATTCTCATTTCACTAATCTGGATGCTGAACTAGTGAAGAATATTCAGAAACAAATAGAAAATTGTAAAAAAATGGTAGAGCAATACAAAGCGGCTATTCAACAGAAGTTAAACAGCATTTACAATCCGGTAAAGATAGAACCTTTAGGTTTGAGTAACGGTGTTCATCAACTAAATATGTTTTTAAATGAGCTTGAGCATAAACGGCAGGAATTTGTAGATGCAACGCAACGACGAAAAAAAATCCAACAAGAGTTATCTTTGATTAACAAAAAAATTGCACATCTGCAAATTAAGCAAACATATCAGGATTACCAGAGACAGCAGCGCGATATGAGAGCCGCGGAAGCCAAACTGCAAGCTAAGCTGAAAGAGGTAAATGAAACCTCAGAACATTTAAAGGCCCTTGAGCAGCAAAAGTCAAATGTGGGGCTAGCTATTGAAAATATAAATAATGCGCTTGACTATGTGTTTTTTTCACATGGTCGGCTTTCTATTGAGTTGAAAAATGATAAATACTACTTAAAATCAAACGGAAAAAATGTTAAGCCCAAAAATGTGTCTATAGGGGAAAGAAATATTATTGCATTATGTTATTTCTTCACTCAGATATTGACAAATCAGGATATTGAAAAACTGTATCAGGATGAGGAATTGGTAGTTATTGATGATCCAATTTCCAGCTTTGATTTTGAGAACAAAGTGGGTATAAGTTCCTTCCTGAGGTACCAGACATATAAAATTATTAAAGGTAATGCAAAAAGCAAAATCCTATTTTTGACCCACGATTTATCTACATTTTCTGATTTGCAAAAAATAGCTGACGAAATAGAGAAGTCTTTCAAAAGGCAAAAGCTTGGTGTGTCTGTAAAGGGTAAATCATTTGAGCTGCAAGGGAGAACTTTATCAGATCCGATAAGGTCCATTAACGAATATCGCGATTTGCTACACATAATTTTTAACTACGCAATGGGCAATACCGAGGACCTGGATTTGACAATTGGTAATTCTATGCGACGTGCATTAGAAGCATTCTCCACTTTCATTTATGGGACAGGAATTGCAGAAGTCTCTTTTGATCCGAAGGTTATAAAAAGTTTGGGCAATCATTCAAGATATTTTGAAAACCTTATGTACCGGCTCGTGCTCCATGGAGAAAGCCATTTTGAAACACGCGTTTATGCGATACAGGACGATCTTAGTTTTTACCGTTTTATTTCGAAAGAAGAAAAACAGCGCACATGTAAAGAAGTTTTATGTTTTATGTACTGCTTGAATCCGGATCACATAGAATCACACATTCCGGACGCAGTCCATGAGATTCAGAAATGGATGTCAGAAATTCGCACAAACGAAGAATTTGATATAATAGCTAATCTGAAAAAGCGGGTTATCCATCTATATGATATTCCTCTATCTGCTGGTTTAGGCGAGAACATATTAGATAGCAATATTCCATTTGAAGAATATGAAACGGATATTCAGGAGGGGGATTTTGCACTTCATATATCGGGTGACAGTATGGAGCCGGATATTCCAAACGGAAGTATTGTCATTATTAAAAAGCAGTGTGAAATAGACGATGGTATAAGTGGTGCCTTTTTTCTTAATGGGGAAGTCTACTGTAAAAAATTACTACATAAAGACGGAAAGGTTTTTCTTTGCTCAGATAATCCCGAATACCCACCTATTGAAGTTCATGAGGAAGATAACTTAATAGCCTATGGAAAGATTATTAAAGTGTTAAGTTCATGCTGTAATAATCCATAAACTGCCTAATTGTCAGCCCAAGGTAAAACTGCTGACAGAATTGGATTAGGTTGATTTTGGATAGCAAAAGTCAGATTGGATCTTAGTATAAGAGTAATATTTGTCAAGAAATTTTATATGGCAGGACTTTGATACCTTATATCCATATCTGTCAAAATGAACTTTTATTGTGTAACATTCCTTAAACAGGTTGTTAATCTTTGAAAATTTATTATAATAAAGGTTTGTCATTATTTTTCATTTTTGATAATAAAAGAGCTAACTGATTTTGATTAGTCAGTCAGCTCTTTTTTGTTTAATATCTGAAGGTCTGTCAATTTACAATAACAAGCCCTATAAAATACTGGTAAAGAAACCTTAATGTATATTTACATACTTTCCTTTAATATCTCAACTATTTCCTTATGGTCAAGGGTCTTGTATCCACCTGTCATTATAAAAGATCCGTCGGCGATGCCATCAAGCATATCCTCGGTAACACCCAGTTCCCTTATATTCATTACAAGACCAATATCCTTCATCCATGTTTCCATAGCCTTAAGACCTTCAAGAGCAATCTCCTCGTCAGTCTTATTGGCAGTATCAACCTTCCACACATTTACGGCAAATCTTTTGAACTTGTCAAGACCATAGGGCATAATATGCCTGTAGTATGGCAGTGATACGGCGGCAAGGGTCATACCATGGGTTGCATCGGTATATGCACCTACAGACTGACCTATCATGTGTACCATCCAGTCAGTTGTCTTGCCCATGGCAACAAGGGTATTTAATGCCCATGTAGCTATCCACATTATATTACTGCGTGCCTCGTAGTTTTCAGGGTCTTTAACTGCAATACGGGAGCTGTGAATAAGGGAATTCATAAGCCCTTCCATAATATAATCGGATGTATTATCGTCGGTACCTGAAAAGTACTGCTCAAGAATATGTGACATAATGTCAAAGAAGCCTGCAGTCATCTGATACTTAGGCAATGTATATGTCAGTTTTGGATTAAGAATGGCAAACTTAGGGAATACCTCATCACCGAATACATGACCTATCTTAAGCTTTGACTCGTGGTTGGTAATAACGGAGCCTCCGTTCATTTCGGAGCCGGTGCCTACCATTGTAAGAACACAGCCCACAGGTATTATCCTGTTGTCAGGCTCCTCCATACGAAGATAATACTTATCCCATGGATCCTCATTACACCATGCCGATACGGAAACGGCCTTTGAATAGTCACATACAGAGCCGCCGCCTACAGCAAGTATAAAGTCAACATTATTCTCCTTAGCTATCTTACATCCCTCATAGAGCTTTTTAACAGTTGGGTTAGGCATAACACCGGGATCCTCAAATACCTCTTTGCCTGCCTCTTTAAGTATCTTTATTATATCATCATATAAACCGCTTTTCTTAATGGAGCCGCCGCCGTATACAAGCATGATTTTTTTACCGTACTTAGCAAGTTCCCCTGACAGGTTGTTAAGGGCGTTTTCTCCAAAATGCAGTCTTGTTGGGTTACAATAGCTGAAATTACCTAACATGTAAAATTCCTCCTTACTTTTATTGATAATTTTATTTTAGTATATCTGTATATGAATGTCAAATACCTATAATAAATACTGTTTCATTTAATTTAAGCATAATTAACAGGTCATTGTGGCATTATCTTTACTTCATCATAAAATATTATTGACATCATATTGAGGAGGAAAATTATGAGGATATTTATTGATCCCGGCCATGGTGGGGAAAACAATCCGGGAGCTGTAGGTGTAAACGGGGTTAGGGAAGCAAATGTAAATCTGGATGTGGCTTTAAGACTGGGACGTATACTGCAGGAGGCAGGCTACAGGGTAAATTATTCCAGAACGGGTAATGTCTCCGTCAGTCTTGCAGAACGGGCAAGGCTTGCCAATGAATGGGGTGCCGACTACTTTATCAGCATACATTGTAACTCCAATGTTAACCCCATATATACAGGCTGCGAAACCTATTACTACAGGGACGGTACAAGGGCACAGCGTTTTGCCATTGCGGTAAATAATGCCCTTTCAGAGGAAACGGGACTGTATAATATAGGCACCCAATCCGCTAACTTTGCAGTGCTGCGGCTTACCTATATGCCTGCCATTCTGGTGGAGCTTGCCCTTCTCTCCAATCCAAGTGACGCCCAGAAGCTTTCAGAGCCTGCTTTCAGACAGCTTTGTGCCCAGGGCATAGCCAACGGAGTATTTGAGTTTGTACCGTTATAAAATTTGGGGGCAATTTAGCCCCCTATGGCAGTAAATGTCACTTTTTTTCCTGTAAAATAAAAGAAAAAAACTTTTATTTAAGGGGGAATTGATATGGCAGCACCAAGAAAGCTGGAACTAGATTACTATCCACACAGGACGGACTTCAGACATGACACAAGGTTTTATAAGCTCAGGAGGGTATGGGGTAACCAGGCAATGGGACTTTATCAGGTAATACTTGACGTTATCTACAGCGGCAAGGGGTATTATATCAGCATTGCCAATGGAGGCAGAGATAACCTTGTGGAACTGTTATGGAGCGAGTACGGTATGTATGATGGTACTGATTATGAGGATATAGACAAGATGCTGGATCAGATGGTGGATGCAGGGCTCTTTGACAGGGAAATGTTTGAAAAGGGAATCCTTACTTCAAAGGAGATA
This sequence comes from uncultured Eubacteriales bacterium, assembly GCA_949293325.1. Taxonomy (GTDB): domain Bacteria; phylum Bacillota; class Clostridia; order Lachnospirales; family CAG-274; genus CALWRD01. The sequence goes on from CASFCZ010000031.1 coordinate 4,730, forward strand.
CAGGAGGTATACTATACAGCTACCGCAAAACGCAGGGGCATGTGCCTTGAGGCGGACAAGTGGATACTGACAAGGGAGAGGATGGAGGAGCTGGGTAAAAAGACAGCAGTCTATAATTATTTATATTTACGTCAAGATGAGGTCAATAATTCACAAACTAAACCAAACAAAACTAAACCAGATAAAACTATACAAGAGGAAACAAAACCGGATAAAACCACACCAGAAAAAACTAATCTTCCTTCGGTGGATACGCCTCCGAAAAAGTCGGCACCACCTCAGGAAGAAGAACCACCTTCGGTGGAGGGTGGTGGCTGGGAGAGCCAGATAAAGGATCTTTGTTATCTTCACTTTGGTTCAGATGGACACTGGGATATGGACAGAATAAGGTCATGGGACAAGTCCATGGATATAAAGGTCATAAATCATGTGCTTAAGTATACGGCAGGTCAGGGTAAGGGCTTTAACTATGCCAATGCCATAATCAACAGACTTATGAGGGAGGGGACACTTACCTGGGAGGCATACGAAAAAAGGGAGCTTCATGTTTCTGCCCCGGGAAAGGCTGTAATTAAAAATACCGCCTTTGTTAATTACAATCAGCCCGTTTATACCGATGAGGAGGTGGAGGCAGCAATACAGCGTAAAAAGAAGCAGCGTCAGGAGGAAAGAAGAAGGGAAGAAGAAGCTCTTTTACAAAGGGCAGATACATAAAGGGCAGGTTAAGGGGCAGAGGTAAAAAAATCCCCATAGCAGATGTTACTGCCATGGGGATGGGTTTTATTCCATGGTTATTTCCTCAACTGTACAGTCGGTTATGTTTCCGTTTGATACAAGGACATTCTTAACAGCTTCAGGGGAGCTTACATCAAGGAGAGCCTTTGTTGCCACAAGACTGCCGTTTACAAGGACAGTGCCGTCGTCACAGGGCACAAAGGACACTATTGGGGTATAATTGCCGTTATAGGTGTAAACCAGTATACACCTTTCTGTCAGATCTTCACAGAGGAAAGCATCTGTGGCAGTGACAACAGAGGTGGCCGCAAGGGTATTTACCCCCAGCTTTGAATTAATCATGGAAGGGGTGGCAAGGAGCATCTTTGTATCGAGCTCCTCCTTAAGGTCCTCTGAAAGGGTTTGTGTATCCTCTGTTGCAAGCTGAAGAGAGCTTACCTTGTATACAGCCTGTGGACTGCTGTAGTCCTGCTGTCCCATGGCGGATACCTCTGAACCTATTTCATCACTTGATACAAATAAACTTGTATACTCGCCGTTTTCTGCCATGGCATCAAGGGATTGAACCATTTCAAGACCCTTGGCATAAAGTTCCGATGTAGGGTCCGCTTCTCCGTTACAGCCTGCAAGGGTAAGTACCATGGCGGATAACAGAAGCCAAAGCCTCTTTTTCATATAAACTCCTCCTTTATGCGTCAACGGGACGCTTCCTGTACATCTGTATGCCGCTTACCTCTCCATCGGTTATCATAAACTTAAGGAAGTAATCCGCCTGTATATCTTCTATATTGCTCAGGTCGGTACCTGAAGGTGATACGATACGCATTACATTATTATGATTGTCTATATCAAAGTAAAGGACAATGGTGTAGTTATCATCTTCAGGGCTGCCAAGATATATGCTTTCATTGTCAGGGTCAAGTCCGTAGGCTTCTATAACCTCATCGGCGGTACTGTTTGGCTTTGAGGCTGTGTCATAAAGTCCTGAGGTACGTATGCCCTTAATAGTTTCAAGATAATCCCGACTGCCAAGGTAGCTTATAAGACTGATATATTCAACTCGCTCCCCTGTGTCATTGCCCTCATCGTCCCATACGGGCTGAAGGTTATAGCTGATATCGTTTATACCCTCAAAGTATTCAGGGTATGCAGCGGCATTATCATCTTCCATATCCTTTGTCATACCCAGCCATACCACGGGATAGGTTGATTCGGAGCTGTTGTCCATGGCAAACAGCACAAAATCATCCTGGGTAAATTCCGGCTCACTGCTCTCTGCCGTATCGGAGGAGGCGGTGGTGGTAGTGCCTGCTTCCGACTGTGTACCCTCCTCTGCCGTGCTGCAACCGCACAGGAGTACAAGGGTCAGCAGGAGGCAAAGTGTTTTTTTCATAATTTTCCTCCTAGGTCTGTATATACTAAGGGCTGCCGATAGCCGACAGCCTTTAATGGAATTATTTTGTTACTTCAATAGTAGGTGTCATAAACTTGTCGTGTATAGCTATAGCAGCTCTGTCAGCATCCTTTTCCTCAACAAGGAGGGAGATTTTTATCTCAGAGGTGGAGATCATGTTGACATTTACACCTGCATCATAGGTAGCCTCAAAGAGCATTGATGCTACACCTGCGTTTGTAGCCATACCTGCACCTACTATAGATACCTTTGCAACATCAGGATTGTAGCTGAGGGATTCAAAGCCAAGTCTTTCCTGATTTGCATTAAGTACCTTAAGGGCAGTTTCAAGCTCTCCCTGGGCGATGGTAAAGCTTATATCCTTTGTATTGTTACGTCCGATGGACTGAAGGATAATATCTACGCTTATCTTTTCCTTACTTAACAGGGAGAATATCTTAAAGGCTGTACCTGGCTCATCCTTAAGTCCAACAAGGGAAATTCTTGCCACATCCTTATCTACAGCCACACCGTTTACTAACATCTTTTCCACTTTTGTTTCCTCCTTAACAACTGTACCCTCTGCATCTGTCATACTGGAGCGTACTACTAAATTTACGTTATATTTTTTAGCCAATTCTACGGAACGGTTATGGAGTACCTTTGCACCCAGGCTTGCAAGCTCAAGCATTTCGTCATAGGTAATCTCGTCAAGCTTCCGTGCGTTTTTAACCACACGTGGGTCTGCTGTGTATACACCGTCCACATCTGTATATATTTCACAAAGGTCAGCATGAAGCTTTGCAGCAAGGGCAACGGCTGAAGTATCAGAGCCCCCTCTGCCAAGGGTGGTAACGTCAAGGTGTCTATTGATACCCTGGAAACCTGTAATAATAACGATATTTTTCTTTTCAAGCTCGTTTACGATACGCTCTGTGGAAATATCCTTTATCCTTGCATTGCCGTAGTTGGATGTGGATATTATCTTACACTGGAAGGCGTTTAAGGATATAACGGGATAACCCAGTGCATTTATTGCCATTGCCATAAGGGCAACTGACTGCTGCTCACCTGTGGCAAGGAGCATATCCATTTCACGCTTTGGTGCATGTGGATTTATCTCATGTGCCTTTTCAATAAGCTCATCGGTGGTATCGCCCTGGGCACTTAATACAACTACTACCTGATTGCCTTCCTTATAGCTCTTTACTATTGTCTGTGCAACGTGCTTGATTCTTTCGGCATTGGCCACTGAGGAGCCGCCGAACTTCTTTACTATTAACAACTTGGTTTCCTCCTTATATTATCTTTGCTCAACCCTGATTGTGGAGAGTATATCATTTATACCGGCGCAGTTAAGCAAAGAGTTTATACTATTATTTACATTTGCCTCTGTGTCAACACCTGTAATAAAGGCAAACTCATCTGCTGCTACCCCATCAATAATGTTGACAGAACCAAAGACAGACTCAACAGCCTTTACAGCCTCTGCCTTGTCATCGTAGGAAATGCGTACCAGCTTTTTAACCATAACACTGTCTATATCCGTAAGGGGCTGTACTTCCTCACTCCAGTGTACGCCTATATTTATGTTTTTGTGACGAACTGCCTCAACTATATCGCTTACAACTGCGGCGGCGGTAGGGAGTTTACCTGCACCCTGACCGTAGAACATAACTTCACCAAGCATATTGCCTGTAAGCTTAATTGCATTAAATACGTCATTTACAGTGGAAAGTGGGTTATCCTTTTCAAGGATAAGGGGACATACCCTTGCCCATACTTTTTCGTTATCAAAGCTGGCAGTTGCCACAAGCTTGATAACTTTGCCTATCTTCTTTACATAGTCAATATCTGTCTTTGTAATGTTTGTAATACCCTCTGTATATATGTCTTCAAAGTTTACCTGCTTTTCCGTTGCAAGGGAGGCAAGTATGGCTATTTTACGGCAGGTGTCGTGACCCTCCACATCAGCGGCAGGATTTCTCTCTGCATAGCCCTTAGCCTGAGCGTCCTTAAGTACGTCATCATACTCAAGACCCTCCTCACTCATCTTTGTAAGCATATAGTTGGTGGTGCCGTTAAGTATACCTGTAATCTCCTGTATCTTATCGGAGGTAATGCTCCTGATAATGGGGCGGATAATAGGAATACCGCCTCCTACACTTGCCTCAAAGAGAAAGTTTACATTATTTTCCTTTGCAAGTCTTAAAAGCTCTGCACCATGCTTTGCCACAAGTGCCTTGTTGGAGGTACAAACGCTTTTGCCCTTTAAAATGGAGCGTTTAACAAAGGTATATGCAGGCTCAATGCCTCCCATTACCTCAACTACTACCTCAACCTCATCATCTGAAATAATATCCTCAAAGTCATGGGTCAGTATGCTCTCTACAGGGTCACCCGGAAAGTCCCTGAGATCAAGTACATACTTAATATTAATTGGTTTAAGTGCCTTTTTGTTAATACTGTCGGTATTGGTATTAAGCACCTCATAAACTCCGGATCCTACTGTACCGTAGCCTAAAATAGCGATAGCTGCCATATTATATTTTCACTCCCTAGCTATAATATTGACTGACAACAGTCCTTCTATCAGTCGTAGTTTATTAATCAACACATCAGTGTCGTTTTTGATACGGCTTACCTCAACGCTGACAGTTACATTAGCAATGCCGTTAATGGGTATTGCCTGGTTGATGGTAAGTATATTTACATCCTCCCCTGCTATTACATTAAGGACGTTTGACAAAAGTCCGGGTCTGTCATAAAGGTTAATGGAAAATATGACGGTATGACCCCTTTTGTCTTCACCCAGGGGAAAAACGTGATCCCTGTACTTGTAAAAGGCACTGCGGCTTATGCCGATACGTGATGATGCCTCCTGTACAGAGAGTGTATTGTCAGCTGCCATAAGATTTTTCACAGCCATAACCTTCCCGAAAACCTCAGGCAGTACACGACTGTCTACTATATAAAATTCATTGGTTTTATCCATAGGCATGTACTCCAATCAAATACAAATGTGTGCCATAGGAAGAATAATAGCATATTTTGTTGTCTTTTGCAAGTGTTTTTTTCACAAAAAAACCACCTGCTACAGGTAGCAGGTGGCAGACTGTCAATAAACCCATAAAATGGTTTACTTTTTGAATTAAATAAATATCTAGCCTGCATTTTCAGGTAATTTTAAGCGTCGCAGACTTTAATCCGCAGGACGGGCTTTGCCCGTTCGAGGGTATAACAAAGGCACTTTTGCCTTTGGCAAATGCCGCCCAAAGGGCGGTCGCATTTTTTGCGATGCAGAGGTGTCGAAAAGAGGTTTATGACCTCTTTGAGGCACGGTTTGTTACTTCAATGGTGGGTACGCTAGTACCCCATACTGCAAGAAATGTGTGCATTTCTTGCAAGCGTGTCGAAAAAGTCGACACGCTACCACCTGCTACAGGTAGCAGGTGGCAAGACCGACTAACTTATGTTCAGTTGCTTCCGTTAAGGGCAAAGGCATTTTGCACCTTATTAATGAAGAAAGTACCCCACTGGTAGCATACTTCCATAGCTGCCGCATACTTATCGGCAAGGGTAACTGCAATGGATTCCCTATACTTTGGAATACCCCAGTACAGTGGCCACATGTGTTTAAGTATAGCGTCCTCCTCGTGTGTAGAAAGCTCCACAAGTGACTTTGCATTTTCCAATGCAAGCTTGGGGTGATAGAACGCATGAGGTTCAGGGGTTTCATCTGTATGCCAGTCATAGTGGAAAAGGTCATGGAGCATACCCGCCCTGGCAGAGGAACGTGGATCAGCACCTATTACACTGCCTATACGGTAGGAATAGTATGCCACGTTTAAGCTGTGCTGCAGTCTGGAGGTGCGGAAGTGCTGCTCGAAGTTGTCAAGTGCCTGTACTTCCTCAAGCTCCATCAGGTCGGAAACGTAGGAATTAAACTCCACTGCATACCTATTTTCGGCATCATCAAGATGAACTCGTGAGCCCAAAGCTTTTTGCATATACCAGATCTCCTTTTATGTGATTGAAATTAATTTACTTTGCTCAATTCAATTTGATTATATCACTGATAATGTATAAAAACAATAGCAATTTATGTTAAGTTTTATGAATCTTCCTGACTTTTTTCCTCATCAAATGCACCGTTACGCTTCATTTCGTCATATATGTCCGTATCCATTTCGGGGATGTATTTTCTGAACACACGCATAAACATAAGGGAGGTGAGCCAGCAGTAACAGCCTACACATATAACAAAAAGAATAGGCATCCACATTACAAGCAGTGCTATTGCAATAAGCAGTACAAAGCAGGTAAGGGTGGTGGGGAAGTGGCGTATTGCCAATGAAAAGCTGGTACCCAGCAGACCCCTGAAGCTAAGCCTCATACGTGAAAGTACCGGGAATACAAATATCAGTATGGAGGTGGCAACAGCAAGTAATACAAACTGGATAGGGAAGAAAAGGGAGTCCCCCTCCAGAGTTATTATATTAAAGATAATAACACCGTATACTACTATAAACAATATGGTAACTCCCGTTGCCTGGAGAAAGTTTTCTTTAAAGCTGCGGAAAAAGTCCTTACTTACATAGCCCTCACGGTTGGAAAGCTGTCTTGTGGTAACATAATATACGGCAGTAGTGGCAGCCCCTACGGTAATAACAGGCAGGCTGGTAATGGTCCAGAGCAGTGTAAGGACAATAATATCCCACAGCAGAGAGCCGTATTTATATAACTTGCCGTCAATATTAAATATTTTGTTCATTAAAAATTGCCTCCTTATCTAGGATAAATTATACAGTAAAATCATTAACATATCAACTACAAGATTTGAATAAAATATAAAGACTATTTGTAGGAGGTATTTCCCTTGGAAGTAATGGAAATAAACGTAAACGAAAGACTTGGCTCCCTTAAGGTGGAGGTGTACGACCGTACCGTGGCAAGTCCTGTGGCAAATGCCTCAGTAATAATAAGGAAGCCAAACACCCAGAATATAATAGAAGAACTTTTTACCGACAGAAGCGGTCAGACTCCCGTAGTTCAGCTCCCTGCTCCTCCTGAGGAGTACTCCCTTGAGGAAAATTCACCTAAGCCATACAGCGAGTATGACCTGATTATAAGTGCCGACGGCTATGCCCAGGAGAATGTACTGGGTGTACAGATATTTGCAGGCTCCCTTGCCCTGCAAAAGGTGTACCTTGGCAGAGCAGATGAGGAAAGCATTACCGTAACTCCCCCTGTGCTGTGGGGAGATTATCCCGAAAAAATACCTGAGGAGGAGGTAAAGGACATACCTCCCGAAACGGGCTTTGTAGTCCTGGACCGTGTGGTAATACCCGAATACATTGTGGTACATGACGGAGTACCCAGTGCCGATGCCACAAACTATTATGTACCCTATAAGGATTATATTAAAAATGTTGCTTCCGGTGAAATATATTCCACCTGGCCTATTGAGGCAATTAAAGCCAATGTCCTTGCCATCAACTCCTTTACCCTGAACAGGGTCTTTACCGAATGGTACCGAAACAGGGGATATGATTTTACCATAACTAGCTCAACAAGGTATGACCAGTATTTCAGCTATGGCAGAACTATATACGAGTCCATAAGCGATATTGTCGACGAACTTTTTACAACATATATAAAAAGGGAGGGACAGCGTCAGCCATTGTTTGCCCAGTACTGTGACGGCAGAAGGGTGCAGTGTCCCGGCTGGATGACTCAATGGGGCAGTGCCGACCTTGCAGAGGATGGTATGTCCGCCATTGAAATATTGAGGTACTTCTACGGCAATGACGTGTATCTTGATGCTGCTGAAAAGGTAACGGGTGTTCCGATCAGCTATCCCGGTTCCCCCCTGTCAATGGGCAGCACTGGGGAGGATGTGCGTACCATTCAGCGACAGCTTAATTCCATAGCATCCACCTATACGGCTATACCCAAGCTGAGGGTTGACGGTATATACGGTGCGGCTACGGAAAGTGCCGTCAGAATATTCCAGGGAATATTTGACCTGCCCCAGACAGGTATAGTTGACTTTGCAACATGGTATGATATAAGTGAGATATATGTGGCAATAGAAAAACTTGCCCAGTTATAATATGTAGCCTTCAGACTAAAGGGGCTGACTGCTTCCCAGCCCCTTTACCTGTATATTTCAGCGGGTTGTTTCCTCGCCGCCGTCAAGTATGTCACCTACACCCTTTGCCACAGAGCCTGCGGCGTTGCCTAAATCTTCACCGATGTCTTCAGCTGCATTGCCCACATCATCAGCGGCATTGCCAAGATCGTTGCCAACGGAATTTTCCTTGCGGGTAGTTTCTTCATTCATATACTCTGTTGTTCTTTCATAGGTTGTGTTTTCGGTGTATTCACTGGTAGACTCAGTAGTCCGGGTAGTTGTTTCTCCGTTGTCGCTGTTGCTTTTGTTACATGCTGTCAACGAGGCTGCAACTGCCATGACCGTCAGGCCCATGACCAATTTAGCTTTCATCTTAATCCTCCTAACTGTTTTTTGCTGCAAGGTTATTATATGCAGACAGATACATTTTATAATTGATAATATTTACCTGATGTTTTATAATAAATAAAAAAGAAAGGGCGTGGGTTTATGAGAAAGTGTGGAATATTGCTGCACCCTACATCTCTGCCGGGTAAATTCGGCATAGGTGATCTGGGACAGGCAGCCTATGATTTTGCCGATTATCTTGAAAGGGCAGGTCAGAGTCTGTGGCAGATACTGCCTCTGGGACATACAGGCTTCGGAGATTCTCCATACCAGAGCTTTTCCGCCTTTGCAGGTAACCCTCTTATGATAAGTCCCTCTCTGCTGGCGGAGGATGGGCTTCTTACAGAGGAGGATATAAGGGATGTGCCTGCCTTTGATGATACAAGGGTAGACTACGGTGCTGTGGCAAAGTATAAGGAAGGGTTGCTTAAAACCGCATACGGTAGATTTTCAAAGTCGGACAAGGAGTATAAAAGCTTTTGCCGTAAAAATGCCTTCTGGCTCAATGACTATAGTCTGTTTATGTCACTTAAGAATTACTTTATAGAAAAACGCATGTTTGAGTTTGAAAGCAGTGAGTACAAGGCATATTACAAACAAACCTTTAAGGCATTGGGTGAGGACGGCGCAAAGGATTGCTATTACGGTGCCTGCTGGAACTCCTTCCCTGAGGATATAAAAAACAGGGATGAGGGAGCCCTTAAAAGGTACACTAAGCTTTTAAAGGAAGATATTGATTACTATAAGTTTATACAGTACATATTTTTTAAGCAGTGGAAGGCACTTAAGGAATATGTAAACAAAAAGGGTATTGAGATAATAGGTGACATACCTATCTTTGTGGCATCTGACAGTGCTGATACATGGGCACACAGGGAGCTTTTTCATATTAATGAAAAGGGCTTTCCAACAGAGGTGGCAGGTGTACCCCCTGATTATTTCAGCGCAGAGGGTCAGCTCTGGGGCAATCCCCTTTACAACTGGTCAAAGCACAGTGAAGATGGTTATGACTGGTGGATAAAGAGGGTAGAGTCAGTCCTTGAGCTGGTGGATATTGTGCGAATCGACCATTTCAGGGCATTTGAAAGCTATTGGTCCATTCCCTACGGTTCAAAGACAGCAGTTAAGGGTAAGTGGAAAAAGGGTCCCCAGACTAAGCTCTTTGATGCAATTAACGAAAAGCTGGGGGGACTTAATATCATAGCCGAGGATCTGGGAGATCTTAACCCTGAGGTTATGGTTCTTCGTGATAAGCTTGGTCTGCCGGGTATGAAGATATTGCAGTTTGCCTTTGATAACCCCGGCAACGATTATCTGCCCCATAACTATACATCAGATAACTTTGTGGTGTATACAGGTACCCATGACAATGATACTACCAGAGGATGGTACGAAAGCACCAATGAGGAGTGCCGGGACTACGCAAGGCGGCTTATGCAGGTTTCGGGAGATGATATAAGCTGGGATCTTATAAGGCTTGCCATATCCTCAACAGCCAGATACTGTGTTATACCCCTTCAGGATGTTCTGTGTCTGGGCAGTGAGGCAAGAATGAATACCCCTGGGGTCAGGGCAGGTAACTGGCAGTTCAGGTTCAGAAGGGAACAGCTTACAGATGATGGAGCAGAGGGACTTCGTTATCTATGTGAACTATATAACAGACATTAAAAATATTTGGTAAAAGGCTCATTCCGTTATGGAATGAGCCTTTTTATATAAATAGTATTATGATCATATGCTCTGAAAGAATTAATTTTCTAATCCAATTCTTAACTTCCTTTTAAGGAAATGTAATGAAAGTTAAATACAATAAACCTGTGAAAAGGCATACAATAGTTTTCGAAACAGTATATACCATTTATCGGAGGTTTTATAATGAAAAAGTATGTTAGATTAACTGCAACGGCAATGACTGTGCTTATGCTTCTGTGCGGCTGCGGTTCAGGAGATAAGCCGGAGGGAATGCCGGATAATATGCCGGCACAGGGAATGCAGGAGGAAACGGCAACGGCGGTAAATACCCAGACCATAGAGCTTAGCTCCATATCAAATGAGTACTCCTATTCAGGCAGTCTGGAGCCATGTGATGAGGTGAATGTTTACAGTGCCTTAAGCGGTAAGGTGGCAACGGTTAATTTTGATGTAGGTGATACGGTACAGGCAGGGGATGTCCTCTTTACCATGGATACCACAAGCATAGAAAACAGCATTAAGGTATCAGAGGCAAGCGTAAAGACGGCAGAAACTTCCGTAAATACGGCAGAAAACAATCTGAAGATGGCAAACGGTGCTTCAATGCAGACCCAGATAGAGAGTGCCAAAAGTGCTATAACTTCCGCAGAAAATTCACTGAAAAATGCCCAGACAAGTGTGGATAATGCAGAGGTTTCCCTGAATACGGCAAAGCTTAACCTTGATAAGGCGGAAAATGATTATAATACATATTCCCAGCTTTATGCGGCAGGAGGACTGTCAGAGGAAAATATGAATAACTATAAGGATGCCTACGAGCAGGCACAAAACTCCTATGCCCAGGCTCAGCTTTCCCTTGAACAGGCAAATATACAGTATAAGTCGGCACAGGACAGTCTTGATCAGGCAAATACCAACTATGATATTCTTGTTAATCAGACTTCTGAGGAAAACCTTATTCAGGCACAGGATAATCTCGACCAGGCAAAGGCACAGCTGGAAAGCAGTAAGGCACAGCTGGATAGTACAAAGCAAAGCCTTGATGATGCAGTTGTAACAGCCCCCATAAGCGGTACAATTTCACAGTGTAATGTTACAGCAGGAGCAAATCTCTCCCAGGGCACAACTCCCTTTGTTATTATTGGCACCAATTCCGTGGACGTGACGGTAAATGTGTCAGAACAGCTTATTAATTCCATTAAAGCAGGGGACCAGGTAAGGATAAGTATTCCCACACTTTCAGATGAGGATTTTTCAGGTACTATTTCCTCTGTTTCACCTGATGCAAACTCTGACGGTACATACGAGGTAAAGGTAAATATCCCTAATGAGGACGGCAGTCTTAAAAGTGGTATGTTTGCTGAGGTTTACTTTACCAAGGAAAAAAGCGATAATGCCATTGTCATATCCCGTGACAGTGTTATAACCAAGGACGGGGAAAGCTATGTATTTGCAGTTGAAGAGGGCAAAGCAAAGCGGTACGATGTAGAGATTGGTATTGACAACGGAGATATGGTGGAGATAACCTCAGGTTTAAGTGTAGGTATGAAGATAGTTACCGAAGGTCAGACCTACCTTGCAGATGGTGATGCAGTCAACGATGTAACAAATAAAACCGAAAGCACTGCCGAGGAAACAACCCGGACTACTTCCGAAGGTAATTAAGGAGGGTTTGCCATGATTAAGACTTGTATTAACAGACCCGTTACTACCACCATGGGTGTTATGATCATTCTCCTTGTGGGTTATCTTGCATATAACGCCCTTGAGCTTGCCTATATGCCCTCCACAGAGTCACCTATGGCAGTAGTCAGCACCAGATACGAAGGGGCAGGTCCAGAGGAAATAGAGGAGCTTGTTACAAAGCCCATTGAGGAGGCAATAGCCACCCTTACAGGTGTAGACGGTATTACATCTACCTCCTCCACAGGTTCATCCATGGTAATGGTGGAGTTTGTTGACGGAACGGATATAGATACAGCTACCCAGGATCTTAAGGATAAGATAGATCAGGTAAGTATGAGACTACCTGATGATGCGGAAGACCCTGATATAATGAAAATGGATATGAATCAGGAAAGTATTGCCGTTGGTGTTACAAGTACAAAGTATGATACCAATGAGCTTTACTCCTTCTGCGACAATACAATTACCCAGCAGTTTGAAAGAATACAGGATATTTCCTCAGTATCCATTATGGGTGGTTCCGATGATGTAATCGAGATTACCGTTGATCAGGATAAGCTTGATAATTATGGTATTACAATTTCAGCCATAAGTCAGGCTCTTTCCTCCGAAAACACCAATACACCCGCAGGTACGGTTTACCAGGGCAGCACGGAAATGCAGCTCAGGGCAGTGGGAGAGTTTGAGTCCCTTAACGATATTAAAGACCTTGTTATCAGTACATCAGGTGGCAATGTGGTACATATCAGCGATGTTGCCGATGTTCAGGAGGTAACGGAGGACAGGGAAAATCTTTTCCTTATTAACGGTACACCGGGTATAAGGTATTCCCTTGATAAGCAGTCCGATGCCAATATCGTTACGGTAAGTGATGATATTGAGGCAACAATAGCACAGCTTGAGGCGGATTATCCGGACCTTGACTTTGTGTTGCTGACCAATACTTCGGATTATATTAAAACATCAATAAATAATGTAGTTGAAACCGCCTTTCAGGCAGCACTTATTTCCTTTGTAATCCTCTTTATATTCTTAAGGAGTTTCAGGACGGCATTTATTATATGTGTATCAATACCTACTTCCATAATGGCTACCTTCTGTATGATGTACCTTAAGGGTATGACAATGAATACTATTTCAATGGGTGGTCTTGTAATAGGTATAGGTATGCTGGTTGATAACTCAACGGTTGTACTTGATAATATTACCAAGTGTCATGACAGGGGTATGTCACCTAAGGAGGCGGCCTATACAGGTGCAAAGGAGGTCAGCCTTGCAATAATGGCATCAACTCTTACCAATATTGCAGTTTTTGCCCCTCTTTTGTTTATGAACGGTATGATGGGACAGATGCTTCAGGATCTTTCCTATACTATATGTTTTGCCCTTGCCGCATCTATAGTTACCGCCCTTACGGTAGTACCTATGGCAGCTGCCCTTATAATCAGCAGGGATGATAAAAAGACAGTTGTTAAAAGAAATATTCTTACTATATTAAGCGGTATTGTACTTAAATTCCTTAATGGCCTTGACAGGGCATACAGGTGGCTTCTTACAAAAGCATTAAGGCATAAGCTTATTGTTATTGCAGTTACCATTGTCTGCTTTGTAGGCACCCTTTCAACAGGCAGCAGCCTTGGTATGAACCTGATGTCTTCCTCAGATGAGTCAGCTGCCTCCATATCAGTGGATATGCCTGATGGTATCGAATATTCAAAGAAGGAAGAAAAGCTTTATGAAATAATGGATGCCATGGGTGAAATTCCCGAGGCGGAAACCATATACGCCAATGTAGGTGGCGGCGGAATGGGTGGCGGCGGAAGTGCCATGAGTATCAATATCAACCTTGTTGACAAAGAGGAGAGAACAAGGAGTACCGATGATATAGTTGCAGACCTGAGGACAAGGTTTGAAGATATTCCCGGATGCAAAATTACCGTAAGTGCTTCAAGTAATGCCATGGGCTCCATGGGAGGCGGTTCAAACCTTTCCCTTGATATTATAGGTTCAGAGACAGATGAATTACAGAAGATAAGTGATGACCTTGTGGCTATGATAGAAAATCTTCCCGGTGCCAACAATGTGGAAAGCTCCCTTGATGATGCCACCGTTGAGGGCAATATTGTATTAAACAGGGCTAAGGCGGCTAAGTACGGTATAACAACCAGCTCCCTTGCAAATGCCATCAATACGGCAATCAGCGGTACTACAGCCACTGAATACCGTGTAGACGGTACAGAGATAGATGTTGTGGTAAAATATCCTGAGGACAGTGTTAAATATCTTAAGGATCTTAACGACCTTACAATTACAACTGCCTCAGGTACTGAGATACCTATTACAGAGGTGGCTGATATTGAGCTTGGAGAAAGCGCACTTTCCATTTCAAGGGAGGATCAGCAAAGATATATTACCATTTCGGCTGCCTTTGACGGTATGGACTCCAGTGCGGTACAGACTATGGTAGAGGCAGAGCTGCAAAATTATGTATTCCCTGACGGATACAGCTATAAGTTCGGCGGAGCCATGGAGATGATGCAAAGCACCTTTAGTGACCTTGTCAGCATACTTCTTGTAGGTGTCCTGCTTATATATATGATACTTGCCTCACAGTTTGAGTCATATATTGAACCTATAGTGCTGATGGCTGCTATGCCTATATCACTTACGGGAGGCCTTTTCGGATTGTTTGTTATGGGTGAGTCCATTACATCTACAGCACTTATGGGCTTTATCATGCTTGTTGGTATGGTTGTAAACAATGCCATCGTACTTATAGATGTAACAAAGCAGCTCAGAGCAAAGGAAGGATTGACGGCAGAAGAAGCTTTGCTTAAGGCAGGCCCCAGCAGACTGAGAGCTATTCTTATGACAACACTTACTACAATTATAAGCCTTTTGCCTATGGCATTCGGTGACTCCTCAGGTATGGAGTCACAAAGACCCCTTGCTATAGTTGTTATCTTTGGTATGTCACTTTCTACCCTTGTTACTTTGGTATTTGTTCCTGTGGCATATTCCCTTGTGGATAAACTTACAGCCTTTGTTAAGAGATTGATATTCAGAAAAAAGACGGAATCTGTTTCCGAAACCTGATATTTTGGAGGAATTTAAAATGAAAAAGAAATGTGTACCCCTTTTACTTGCCATTATGCTTGCCTTTACTAACGGAAGCGTATATGCTGCATCAACCCAGTCAACTTCATCTTCCTCAACAACAACCCAGGAAGATGACGGCGTACTTACCGTAGATGAGGCACTTTCCAAGGCAATAGCCTACAGCAGCACCCTTAAGTCCCTTTATGAGCAAAAGGAGATAAACGAACTTTCAGCTGACGATACGAGAACCAGCCTTGTAAATTCCAGCGAATACATTGACCTTACCAACCTTAACGTTGAGCTTAAAAACCTCATGTATAATATTCAGAACTACGGCACCAATGTTGAGATAGAAAAGGAAAAAATCAGGCTTAACATTATCGAGCTTTTTGCCTCTATAATCAATGCAGAGGATGCCATTGATCTCTATGAGGAGGAGATTGAACTTAACGAAAGGGAATTAAAGATAGCTGAAGTAAAAAACAGTCTTGGACTTTTAAGCCAGACAGAATATAATGGTCTTGTGACGGAAAACGAAACTGTAAAAAGCACAAAGCAGAGTCTGGAGTCTGCTTTGGATGAAGCATACGCATCCCTTAACCAGATTCTGGGTCAGGATATTGACACAAAGTATACAGTTGAGCTTAATATTGAGTATGAGCCCCTTGGTGATGTTGATCTGGACTATGCCATTGCTAAGGCAACTACAAGCAGCCAGTCAATTAAGGACCTTGAGGAGGCAGCAGAGATAGCCGGTTATAAGGTGGATGTATATTCCGTTGAGTACAGCGGAGGATACGAGGAGTCAGTTCGCAACAGCTATGCCCAGGCAACAAGGGAGCTTGCAGATGCAAAGACTTCAATGGAGGTAAATCTTAAGAGCCTTTACAATAACATTGTTTCCGCTGAAACCACCTATAATAACAATCTTGCTTCCCTTGCACAGCAAAAGCAGGAACTTGAGGTAAAAAAGGTTCAGCTTGAGCTGGGTAAGATAACACAGCTTGAGTATGATCAGGCAGAGTATCAGATAAATCAGCTTGAAAATACGATTAAACAGAGTGTATACTCCCACTATGTTGATGTATGCAGGTTTAACAACCCTGATCTTATGTGATCGGTCCTGACAGAAGAAAATGAGGTGGAGAAAATGGAAAAAAGTACAAAAATACTTATTGCCGATGATAATCCCGAAATAAGAGAGGTTCTTGGTGTACTGTTAAAAAGTGAAGGCTATGAGGTTGAGGAGGCCGTTGACGGTGACGACTCTGTTGAGTAGGCGGCTAACTCTCCTGACCTTATTATTCTGGATGTTATGATGCCTGGTAAGGACGGCTTCAAGGCATGTGTTGATATAAGGAAGATAACCATGGCTCCCATCCTTTTCCTTACTGCAAAGACTGAGGATGCGGATAAGACAATGGGCTTTTCGGCAGGGGGAGATGACTACCTTCTCAAACCCTTTTCATACTCCGAGATAATTGCAAGGGTTAAAGCACTTTTAAGGCGTTGCTATGTATATCAGATGGAACACAGGGATAATGAGAGTATAGTTGAAGTAGGAGATCTCTGTGTCAATATTGATAAAAAGTCCGTTGAGCTGGAGGGCAATTCAGTTATGCTGACGGATATGGAGTACAATATACTTAAACTGCTTATCTTAAACAGAAAGAGGATATTCTCTACTCAGGAAATATATGAGGCAGTATGGGAAAAGCCCTTTTTCTACGGTGACAATAATACGGTAATGGTGCATATAAGGCGGCTTAGAACCAAGATAGAAAAGGATACGCAAAATCCGCAATATATCAAGACAGTCTGGGGAAGGGGTTATACCATTGATTAAAAAAGGCATCCCCTTTAAGCTTAGTGCCCAGTTTACCATTATCTCCCTTGCCGCCATACTGGTGGCGTCAGTGGTGTTTTTCCTTATTAATACAACAGGAGGGTACTTCCTGCAACTTAAAATGAAAAACACTGACTATATCGAACAGACAATAAGTAATAAGGTGGATGAATTTCAAAGCTTTGTTACAAATAATAATATTAATAGCAATGACTTTGAAAAAATATCCAAATGGGTGACAGGTGAAAGTAATGTCACCCTTGTAATATATGATAACGGCAGAGCAGTGTTTGATTCAACTGTAGCATGGAGGCAGAATCATAATATTGAGGATGGTCCGCCTCCAAATAATTATCGTAAGCTCTATAAAGTATCCTTTGCAGACAAGGAGGCTGAGGTTGAGCTTTTCATGCTCATTGAGTTTAAGTTCAGAATGATAATTACAAATATTGCCATTGTATTGTCGGTACTGACCTTTATTATGATACTTACAAGCTTTATCCGGCATAAGGTAAAGTATATCAGGCTCCTTGAAAAGGAAGTAAATATCCTTGAGGGTGGTGATATGAATTATCGCCTTACCATAAAGGGTAATGATGAGTTTACATATCTTGCAAGGAGCATAGACAATATGCGAGCCTCAATTATAGAGCGTAAAAGGGAGGAGGAGCAGGCAAGGGAGGCAAACCATAAACTTGTGACTGCCATGTCCCATGACCTGAGAACCCCCCTTACAATACTTATTGGTCTGCTGGAGATAATCGATGGTAAAAAATATACAAATGAGCAGGAGCTTGAAACCTATATAACCAAGTCAAAAAACAAGGCATATCAGATAAAGGAGCTTTCTGACCAGATATTTGAGTATTTCTTTGCCTTTGATATGAAGGAAAGTGAACTTAACAGGGAGTACTACGGCGTTGATGTTATTAACACCATGATAGAGGACTATATATTCAGCCTTGGTGAAAAGGGATATATTTTTGAATACAGTAGCTGTCAGGATAAGGCACAGGTGTATATTGATGTCAAGGTCTTTGGCAGGGTATTCAGCAATATCTTTTCAAATATACTTAAGTATGCCGATAAGGATAAGCCTGTGGTTATTGACAGCTGTATAGACAGCGGCTTTCTGAAAATAAAGGTGGCAAATACTGTCCTTGCAAAGACCCATAAGGAGGAAAGCACCAATATCGGTATAGAGGTATGTAAAAATATACTTCAACAGCATAACGGTGAGTTTTACTATACAAATGACGGTAAAATTTTCAGTGTGTTTATAAGGCTTAAGGTTAAAATGTAAGGAATGAGATTATTTGTGATAGCAATATCTTTAAATTATATATTGACTTAAAGTGTGCTTTAAGGTGTATAATCCTTATTAAGCAAAAACAATGTAAAAATCAATTATTAATTTAAAGAAAGGGTGAATATTATGAATGAAATTAAGGATATTTTTCCACGTGGTGGTGCAAATACAGCCTATGCCCAATATTTTACAGGCAACAGCTACCTTAATATGCTTACCACAGAGGGTGTTGTAATAGGCAATGTTACCTTTGAGCCTGCCTGTCGCAACAACTGGCATATACATCATGCTGATAAGGGAGGCGGTCAGATACTTCTGTGCACCGGAGGCAGAGGCTGGTATCAGGAATGGGGTCAGCCTGCAAGGGAGCTTAAAACAGGTGATGTGGTTAATATTCCCGCAGGTGTAAAGCACTGGCATGGTGCGGCTAAGGATAGCTGGTTTGCACATATTGCAGTGGAGGTTCCCGGTGAAAATACTTCAAATGAATGGCTTGAGCCTGTAAGTGATGAGGAATATACCAAACTTCCTTAAAATGAATACATAAATTCGGCAGGGAAAATGGCTTGCTGCATCAGCTCTCAGTTTATAAGAGCTGTAAGATTATGCAGAGCACAGATTTTCCCTGCCTTTTTTTATTTTATGTAATCAAGTAATTCCATGGGAGTGTTTATAATATAGTCAGCTCCCTCTATGCTGCTTGTACAGCGAAATCCCCACATGACGCCGATACATTTAAGTCCCGAGTTATGGGCAGTCTGCACATCCACCTCTGTATCCCCTACATAGATGGTGTTTTCCGCCTTAGCCCCAAGTATCTCCATAGCTGCAAGAACTCCGTCGGGGGCAGGCTTACGCCGCCTTTTGCTCAGGTCAGTGCCTATTACACAGGGGATAAGATCCCCGAAAAAATTAGGAATAAGCTTATTTGCCATTACATGATCCTTATTGGTTACAACAGCGGTCTTTATGCCACGTTCCCTGAGTACTTCAAGAAGTGGAATTATACCCTCATATACTGTGGTTTTGTCTGTCATATGTGCCGTATAATATTCCTTAAAACAATCTCTGGCTGTTTTCCAGTCATCATCGGTACAGTATGATGGAATAGACCTGCGTATAAGTACGTCTATACCGTTGCCGATATAGCTGCGTACTTCATCTATGGTATGTATGGGATAGCCGCATTTTTCCATGGCATAATTTACACCGGCAGCAAGATCCTCAAGGGTATTTAATACAGTTCCGTCCAGGTCAAATATAACGGTATTATAATTCATATTCATCCTCCGTAAAATCCAGAAATTTTCCGTATCGTGGCTTACTTTCCAGCTTCAGTCTTTTTCCCGTTACAGGGTGGTCAAATATAAGACCACAGGCATAAAGGGCAGGAAGTACCCCTCTTTTATGCCTGAACAGTGGGTTGTATTTTGTATCTCCCCATACCGGCATATTATGGGCAGAAAGCTGTGCCCTGATCTGATGGTGCCTGCCTGTATACAGCCTCACACGTATAAGTGAAAGACCATCCCTTTCACATAGCTTTTTATAGGACAGCATGGCAAGCTTGGCACCTGTATTTCCTGAATTGACTACCTTTGCCATATTAAGCCTTTTATTGGTCATAAGGTAGTCTGTAAGTTCTCCCTCATGGGGACAGGATGAGCATACTATGGCATAATAGTATTTTTCGGTGTTTTTATCAACTATCTGCTTTGTAAGCTTTGCCGCAGTATCTTCATCCTTTGCCAGCAGAGTAATACCCCCTACAGGCCTGTCCAGCCTGTTTATAATATGAGCCCTGTAGGGCAGGGCGGAAATTATGTCATTTTCTGAATCCGATTGTGACAGCATCCCCGGCTCTTTTATTATTCCCAGCAAAAAATTGTCCTCGTATATAATATTAAGGGACATATTATCCCTCCTTTTTTGTCTGTACTAATAAAGTTATATACTATTTTGAGGAATTTGGCAATAATTTTTTGCATTTCTGCGACCCCGTATGACAAAAGTCTTTATTCTCATATAATATAATATTCTCTGCATAAGGAGGATATTAGTATGAAAGCTGATTTACATAAGAAATACTTACTGCCCGGGGCATATATTTTAGGCAGTTTTTTTGCCGCAAGGTGTATGTTTTTTAATATGCTTTGCCCCTGTGGAGGAGCATACCTTGCCTTTATGCTGGGAAAAAGGAGTGTGTACCTTGCTGCCCTGTCCGCCGCTATAGGGGTTGTTACCCGTAACAGGGAAATATATGTGTGGGGATATGTGGCTTCATATATACTCATGGCATTTGCAAATTTTATTGCAGTCAGGTTTAAGCTGGAACTTAGCTCCATTACAAAGGCAGCGGCAGCCGCTGTAATAGCCGCTGTTGGTGGTATGATAGCTGCCTTTGAGGCAGGTATGGGGATATATTATATACTGCTGGCACTTTTACAGGGTCTGTTATCCGCTTTGTTAACTGTAGTTTTTTCAGAAGGTAAAGAGGCACTGAACAGAGGTGGCATTGAAGTCTTTGGCATATCCCTTCTGGCGGGCATTGTCTGTGGGGGTATGGGGGATATTATGTTTTTTGGTATTCCCCTTGCTCTTATTGCAATTACTGCTGTACTGCCCTTTATAATGTTTGCAGGGAAAAATAAGGTTAGCGATGGCAGTTATGTAAGGGAGAGCATAGCGGAAAAAATCAGCGGCTTTGCCCATTCCCTGGACAGGCTTGCGTTTTCCATGGGTTCAGTTACAGAGGGGGTTGTGGATACAGAGGATATTGAGGGTCTGAAACGCAGCCTTAAAAAAAGCCGTTCCCTTTTAAGCGGAGAGTTAAGGGGGATGTCAGCCCTGTTAAAGGG
>CASFCZ010000032.1 GCA_949293325.1 uncultured Eubacteriales bacterium
CAACTTTGCAAGGGATTTAAGGATATCTTTGGAGAAAATGCAGAAAAGATAGAAAGCCTTTATGCAGAAAACATTTCTCCTTACGGCACAGATGAGCTTGATGAGTATGCCAACAGGGTTGATGAAATATTTGAAGATATGTTTAATGCCACCGAAAGCCTTAACATTGCATATAACGACATTAATTATATGCTTGCCCTTGCTGCCTATACCTCAAATGAGGATCTCCTTACAGATGATGACCCTGTTATAAGGGATGCCCTTTACTCCTGCCGTGAAATGCTGGAGGGTCACGACCCTGAGCTTATATATGAAAGTCTTTCCGAAAGAATGACAGAGCTAATTGAGAACAATTTCGGAGTTATGAGGGAAACGGAAGAAAAGCAAAGGGAATATGCAGACAAGTACCAAAAGGATGATATAGTGGAAGATGCGGCTAACCTTATAGGTCTGTACAACAACATTAATACCCTTTACTATCTGGAAATATCCGATGAAGCACGCTATATGTGCCGAGCAGATGAGGAATTGGAAAGTGAAGATCCTCTGGAGGAGCTTATCAATATTACATCTGAAGCAGCCAAAAGGTATGCACCTGGAAAGAGCAAGTTTTTCAGAAAGCAGGTATTTAACTATATTCCCCTTGTAATGAACATGCATGAATTTACAGATTACTACAATTACTGTATTGATCCCCACAATCCATCAGGGGAAAACAAGGTAGCCCTTGCGGATGTATTTAATCTTCTTTATCAGGAAGACCCATACCTCAGAGAGGATAATGATGAAGACCTGTATCCTGAGGAGCTTATAAACGGAGAACACTGTGACTGCGGACATCATCATCACCATGATGAGCACTGTGGATGCGGACATCATCACCACCATGGGAGTTGATAAATATGGACTTTAACAGGCTTGTGGCACAGACTGTCACAAGGGCAGGAAAACTCATGCTGGAAAACGGTGCGGAAACTGCAAGGGTAGAAGATACAATGGGACGTATTGCTGCCGCCTACGGTGTTAACTCCCAGGTCTTTGTGACCCTGACGGGAATATTTGTATCCTGCGGAGATGCTATGGAGCTGGTACGTATGAAGGGACGGGGAAGAACAAACCTCTCAGTGGTTTCCCGTGTAAATCAGCTCAGCCGTGAGATATGCGACGGCAAAGTGGAGATCGCCGAAGCCCTTAAGCGTCTTGATGAGATAGCTTGTACAAAGCCCTATCCCGACTATGTAATGCTGCCTGTACGTGCCCTGTGCTGCTGTGCCTTTGCCTATATTAACGGAGGCACACCAACGGACTGTATTAATGCACTTATAGCCGGTATAATAATGGGCATATTCCTGTTGGGGCTGTCAAAGGGAGATGTATCCTCATTTATGTATTCACTTGCCGGCTCAGCCGTCCTTGCCATCAGTGCACTTACTCTCCACAGACTGGGACTTGGCACAAATGTAAACAGTTCAATAATCGGGGGACTGACGCCACTGTTTCCCGGGCTGGCTCTTATAAACGGTATAAGAGATATATTGAACGGGGATCATATCTGTGGCAGTGCAAGACTTTTTGATGCCTGCGTAACTGCACTTGCAGTTGCCGTAGGTGTAGGTGCTGCCCTTAAGATATGGCAGATACTCTTTGGAATTACCCTGTTTTAAGGAGGTAATCATGGAAGAAATTATTTTTCGTCTTTTAGCCGCCTTCGGCGCCGCCCTCTGCTTTTCAGTACTGTTCAGCGTAGATAAAAAGCAGCTGATGTTCTGCGGTCTTGCCGGAAGCATTACGGTTGTTGTTTACACGTTGCTTAAGGAGGTTACCACAGGTGCAGCAGCTGTCCTTGCAACTGCTGTGGCAATAACCCTTATCTCCCGTGAACTTGCAATAATAAGACGCAGTCCCGTAACCGTATTTCTTGTACCAGGTATAATACCCCTGGCTCCCGGAGCGGATATGTATAATATGATGTATGCCGCCGTAACAGGCAGCCATACCGATGTAAGCACCTATGGCTATGAGGCACTGGCCGTGGCCGGAGCAGTAGCAATAGGCATAGCCCTTGCATTTTCACTTCCCAATAAAATATTTTTGTTTAAAACACACAAATAATAAATTTTTCTTTATTTTTTGTTGAATTTGTGTTAAAATTAAAAAGATTAAATCGAACCTAATACAGGAGGGAATTTTATTATGAAAAAGTTTAAGAAAGTACTTGCTGCTACAGTAGCTGCTACAATGCTCATTTCCATGGCAGGCTGCGGCGGTACAACAGCTGATGACACAGCTGAAACCACTACAGAAAACACTGCATCCGCAGAAGATGGCGGAAGCTCCGAAACACCTGCTGACCTTACTTCCAACGAAGGTGTTCTCGTATGGGCAACAAATGCAGAATTTCCACCATATGAATATCACGAAGGTGATTCTGTAGTAGGTATTGACGCAGAGATCGCTGACTACATCGGTGAGCAGCTTGGTCTTGAGGTACAGTGCGAGGATATGGCATTTGACTCAATTATTCCTGCTGTTGTATCCGGCAAGGCTGACCTTGGTATTGCAGGTATGACCGTTGATCCTGACAGACTTGAAAATGTCAACTTCTCTGATCCTTATGTAAATGCAGGTCAGGTTATTATTGTTGCTGAAGGCTCTGACATTGCAACAGCTGATGATCTTGCAGGCAAGACAATCGGTGTACAGCTTGGTACAACAGGTGATCAGTACGTTACCGAAAACATTACAGATGCTACCGTAGAGCGTTACAACAAGGGCTTTGAGGCTGTACAGGCTGTACAGCAGGGCAAGATTGATGCCGTTGTTATTGACGGAGAGCCTGCAAAGCAGTTTGTTGCTTCTGCTGAGGGTACCCAGATCCTTGATGAACCTCTTACAGAGGAAGAATATGCTATTGCAGTAAGCAAGGACAATGAAGCACTTCTTAATGAGGTAAACAAAATTCTTGCTGAGATGCAGGAAAACGGCAAGATGGCTGAAATTGTAAACAAGTACCTTGGTGACAATGCAGAAGCCGTTGACGATGGAGCAACACAGGAAAGCAGCGACGAAGCTGTTGAAACTACTACCGCTGCATAATTAATTTGGCGCAATAAAATACAGGGGGCTGCGGTTATCCGTATCCCCCTTTTTTAAGGAGTGAATGACTTGAAGGATTTAATTCAAGGTTTCAACGCCTGGATAGACAACTTTCAGATCAAATTTTATCAGGACTTTATTAAGGACGACAGATATCAGTTCCTTCTGGACGGCTTTATCGAAACCATAAAGATAACATTTTTCGCCATTATCCTTGGTCTTGTACTGGGTATAGTAACAGCGGTTATACGCTCCACCTACGACAGGATACATACCAAAAAGTATGGCAGCCTTTCCCAAAGGCTTACCCAATACCTTTTATCATTTCTTAACCTGCTGGCAAACATTTATCTTACGGTTATACGAGGTACACCTACCCTTATTCAGCTGCTTATAATCTACTTTGTTATCTTTGGCTCAGTAAACATAAACAAAACCTTTGTTGCGGTACTTGCCTTTGGTATCAATTCAGGCGCATATATAGCGGAAATAGTCCGCAGCGGTATAATGAGCGTAGACAACGGACAGTTTGAAGCAGGCAGAAGCCTTGGCTTCGGATATATACGTACCATGCAGTACATCATTATGCCCCAGGCGGTTAAAAACATACTGCCTGCAATAGGCAATGAATTTATTGTGCTCCTTAAGGAAACATCCGTATCGGGCTATATTGCTATACAGGACCTGACTAAGGGTGCGGATATTATCCGTTCCCAGACCTACGACGCATATCTGCCCCTTTTAGGTGCAGCCCTTATTTATCTTATATGCGTTATGATACTCAGTGCAGGTGTAACCAGACTGGAAAGGAGACTGCGTAAAAATGAAAGATAATGTACTTATCAGAGTTGAGGGCGTTACAAAATGCTTTGGCAAAACAAAGGCACTTAACAATATAACACAGCAGATTTCTTCCGGAGAGGTAGTTGTGGTAATCGGTCCTTCAGGTTCGGGAAAGTCCACCTTCCTCCGCTGCCTTAATCTCCTCGAAGAGCCTACAGAGGGACATATTTATTTTGAAGGTTCTGATATTACCGATCCATCTACCAATATCAATCTTTTAAGACGCAAAATGGGAATGGTGTTTCAGCAGTTCAACCTTTTCCCACACATGACTATAATGAAAAATCTTACCCTTGCCCCAATGAAGCTCCTTGGCAAAAGCAAGGCCGATGCCGAAAAAAAGGCACTTGAGCTTCTTGACAGAGTTGGGCTTAAGGACAGGGCTGATGCATATCCCACCCAGCTTTCCGGGGGACAGAAACAGCGTATAGCTATTGTGCGTGCCCTGTGTATGGAGCCAGATGTAATGCTCTTTGACGAGCCTACCTCTGCCCTTGACCCTGAAATGGTTGGTGAGGTACTTGAGGTTATGCGTTCCCTAGCAAAGGATAATATGACCATGGTGGTAGTTACCCACGAAATGGGCTTTGCCCGTGAGGTTGCAAGCCGGGTTATCTTTATGGAAAGCGGACATATAATTGAAGAAAATACTCCTAAGGAATTTTTTGAAAATCCTCAAAGTGAAAGATTAAAGGAATTTTTAAGTAAAGTACTTTAAAGTTTAAAGAGCGTTGCCACCTGTTCAAAAGTGACAACGCTCTTTTTTAATGCCTGTGCAGATTATAAAAGGCATTCATACCCGGAAACAACCCTTTATCTCCCAGCTCCCACTCAATATTAAGGAGTCTGTTATACTTTGCTGTCCTTTCGGTACGGGCAGGGGCTCCCGTTTTAATCTGACCGCAATTAAGGGCAACTGCAATATCCGCAATGGTAGTATCCTCCGTTTCTCCTGAACGATGGGAAACAATGGCTGTCATATTATTTTTCTGAGCCATGGCTATTGCATTAAATGCCTCTGTAAGGGTACCTATTTGATTAATCTTAATAAGTACAGAGTTACCGCAGCCCAGCTCAATACCCCGTTGAATACGCTTTGTATTGGTTACAAAAAGGTCATCACCTACAAGCTGTATTCTGCTGCCTAGTCTCTTGGTAAGGAGCTGCCAGCCCTCCCAATCCTCCTCTGCAAGTCCATCCTCTATGGAAATAATAGGATACCTGTCACAGAGCTGTCCATAGTACTCAACAAGCTCCTCTGAGCTGCGTGTAACACCCTCTCCTTCAAAATGATAAAGTCCATCTTCTCCGTACAATTCAGAGGATGCGGCATCCATTGCAAGCATTATATCCTTTTCGGGCTTATATCCTGCCCTTTCCACTGCAAGCAGAATATTATCCATTACCTCCTGGGCTGTTGCAAGGTCAGGAGCAAAACCACCCTCATCTCCCACACCGGTAGAAAGTCCCTTTTCCTTAAGGACTGACTGAAGGGCATGGTATATTTCACAGCACATAGCCATTGCCTCACTGAAGGTAGCCGCACCTGTAGGCATGATCATAAACTCCTGAAAATCCACTGTATTATCTGCATGTTTACCACCGTTCATAATATTCATCATTGGCAAAGGCAGCTCTTTTCCGTTAAAGCCCCCCAGATACCTGTAAAGGGGTATACCCAGTGCCTTTGCCCCTGTGACGGCAGCTGCAATGGATACGGAGAGGGTAGCATTTGCTCCCAGTGAACCCTTGTTATGGGTACCGTCAAGGCTTATTAACATCCCATCAATACCACACTGGTCCAGAATGTCCATACCCACAAGCTTGGGAGCAATAATATTATTTACATTATCAACTGCTCCCTGTACACCCTTACCGCAATATCTCTTACCCCCATCCCTGAGCTCTACCGCCTCGAACTTACCTGTAGAAGCTCCCGAAGGTACAGCACCACGGCCTTTGACTGTTATACCTCCGCCCTGGGCTGTAATATGAGTTTCCACAGTAGGATTACCCCTTGAGTCAATTATCTCCAGAGCATGAACTTCCGTTATCTTAATAGGATATGTCATTACAATACTCCCTTCAAAATAAAAAAAATAGGAGACTTTTACATCTCCTATTTATTATGGCTTAATTAATTCTTTTTTATTAAAAGGGAATGTCCTGTCATTTCCTTAGGCTGTGGAAGATCCATCATGTCAAGGAGGGTAGGAGCAATATCACAAAGCTTACCGTCCTCCATAAGTCCCACTGCCTTATGGCAATTTACAAGGACAAATGGAACAGGATTTGTTGTATGTGCAGTAAATGGCTTACCTGTAGCATAATCAATAAGCTGATCGCTGTTGCCATGGTCAGCGCATATGAACATCTGACCATCCACCTTAAGGAGTGCCTCAACTACCCTTTCAACACAACTGTCAATGGTTTCAATGGCCTTGACAGCCGCAGGAATAACTCCTGTATGGCCTACCATATCAGGGTTAGCATAATTGATTATAATAAGGTCGGCCTTCTTGTTCTCAATAGCGTCAACAAGCTTTTCCGTTACACCAAGGGCACTCATTTCAGGCTTAAGATCGTAAGTAGGTACATCCTTTGGTGAAGGTACAAGTATGCGCTCCTCACCTTCATTAGGCTCCTCAACACCGCCGTTGAAAAAGAATGTAACATGGGCATACTTTTCTGTTTCTGCAATACGCAGCTGCTTTAAGCCCTGCTTTGAAATATACTCTCCAAGAGTATTTACTATTGGCTCATCATGGAAAGCAACTTCTTTGTTTTCAATAGTTTCGTCATAGTCTGTAAAGCATACAAACTTAACCGGTAAAAATCCCTTTACACGTTTAAAGCCTTCAAAATCCTTATCACAGAAGCTACGGGTAATCTGTCTTGCTCTGTCAGGACGGAAGTTAAAGAAGATAATGGAATCATTTTCGCATACTGTAGCTACAGGAGCGCCGTTTTCTTCAATAACGGTAGGTACAACAAACTCGTCGTTTACACCCTCTCCGTAGCTCTTATCCATACACTCGTCAGCAGAGGAAGCTTTATTGCCCTCACCTGCAACAATGGCATTATATGCCTTTTCAAGTCTATCCCAGTTTTTATCCCTGTCCATGGCATAGTAACGACCTGAGATAGTGGCAATCTTACCTACGCCTATCTCCTTCATCTTGGCCTCCACCTCGTCAAGGAAGCCCTTGCCTGAAGTAGGAGGTGTATCACGGCCGTCCAGGAAAGCATGGAGATAAACCTTTTCAAGTCCATTGTCCTTAGCCAGCTTAAGAAGTGCAAATACATGGGTAAGATGGCTGTGGACACCTCCTGTTGAAAGGAGTCCGAAAAGATGAAGTGCAGAGTTATTCTTTTTACAGTTTTCAACTGCATCAAGGAGAGCCTTATTTTTAAAGAAATCTCCATCCTCAATGGACTTGGTTATCTTAGTAAGATTCTGATAAAT
>CASFCZ010000033.1 GCA_949293325.1 uncultured Eubacteriales bacterium
ATTATTGTATCTCCTCTGCAATGTAATTTTCTGTAATGCTTTCGGGATAATAGGAGAGCTTAGCCTTCCTTAAACCCTCTATACCAAGATCCTCCTCACGGTCAATATAGCGGTATTTTTCAAAATTATGCTGTGCAAACTGCTGATTTATCATCTGATAAGCTCCCGGTATGGAGGAGTCTGCTTTTTCGATATGAACAACAAAAGTATCATCAAAGCTCTCACTTCCCAGGGTAACGGCTATAAGATTACCATCAAGGCGGAGAAGTCCACCCTTTATTTCCAGCGCCTCAAAGTTTTTAAGTGCAAGGGATACGGAGGAAATAAGAAGGCTGTGGGATGAGGCTTTTCCAGAAGAACCGGAGTTTAATGATTGGTTTTTTGCAAATAGATATTGCCCCGATACCTGTCTTGTGTTATGTGAGGATGGTATAATAAAGGCTATGGCACAGCAGCTTTGTTACCATATAAAGAATATGGGTGAAGTAAGCTATATATACGGTGCTGCCACTAAAAAAGAGTACCGCAGGCGTGGACTTATGGGAAACCTTCTTAAGTACTCCTTTGATCTGGACAGGAAAAAAGGCAGAGTGGCATCAATTCTTATTCCCCAAAACAAGCCACTTTTTGAATATTATTCTTTACTGGGTTATGAAAAAGTATTTTATGTCAAAAGCGGTTTTTTTGATGGATGTATTGAAAAAACAGATGGCTTTGAGCTTAAAAGTGCAGGCGAAAAGGATATTCTGTTTATGGACAGACTTTACAGCCACGGGGCAGGAGCAGATTATATAATCCGCAGCTATGAATACTGGCAGGAACAGATTAATATGTTCCGTAGCCTTTCTGGTGAGGTATTCATACTCATGAAAAATGGTGAGGCATGTGGATATGCCTTTTATAACGGTGATTTTGTACAGGAGATATTTTCTGACTATATGGATGTTATGCTTTCACTTCTCTGCGAAAATTATGGTAGAGGCCTTAAATATGTTACCTCAGGAGGTGACACACCCATTGGCATGATGTATTCATATCATAAACCGGCAGAGAATAAATGTTATCTTAATCTGATGTTTAACTAACTCTTGCATGGTATGTAATTTTGTATTATAATAAATGATATATGTTTAAGATCAGGTGATATTTATGATAGATACGGTCTTCAGAGCAATGATAGATTACTTTGCAGGTGATCCTAAACGGATACAGCACTTTATAAAGGTTCATGCCTTTGCTGTTGCCATTGCAAGGGGTGAGAATATGTTGCCTCAGGATAGATATACCCTTGAAATAGCCGCACTTGTCCATGACATAGGCATTAAGATAAGTGAGGTTAAATATAACAGTTCAGCAGGAAAATATCAGGAACTGGAGGGTCCTGCCCAGGCAGATAAACTCCTTACAGGTCTGGGTGTTGACAGGCCTGTTATTGACAGGGTATGTTATCTTGTGGGACATCATCATACATATAAGGATATTAAGGATCTTGACTATCAGATATTGGTTGAGGCGGATTTCCTTGTTAACCTGTATGAGGATAATGAAAGCAGGGATGTAGCTCTTAATGTCAGAGATAGAATATTCAGGACAGAAACAGGTAAAAATTTATTAAGTACCATTTACGGCATTTAATTAATCAGGAGGTATTTGTATGCCATTTATCAATACAAAAACAAATTTCGAGATAGATAAGTCAAAACGTGAGGAGCTTAAAAAGGGATTTGGTGAGGCAATCTCTACTATTCCCGGTAAAAGTGAGGGCTCACTTATGCTTGCCTTTGAAAACTGCCCGATGTACTTTAAGGGTCAGGAAAAGGAAAAGATTGCCTTTGTTGAGGTAATGCTTTATGGCAGGGCTGACAGAGGTGCCATGAATGAGTTTACAGGTAAGGTATGCTCGTTACTTAACAGGGTAACAGGTATCAATGAAAGTGATATTTATGTTAAATATGAAGAAGTTGAGGTCTGGGGCTGTGGAGGCAGCAACTTCTGATTATATAAAGTAAAGGTTTGGCAAGAGGTGGTTTTGTGAGTAAGGTGATGATATTTGCAGGTGACAGCATCACTCAGAACGGAGGATATATTGATTATATAGGTGAGGAATATCCCACATCCCTGTTGCTTAATAAAGGCATAAACGGATATAAGGTAACGGATCTGGCAAGCCAGTGGAAAAATCTTTGCCTTGATTATGAGCCTGATGTTGTGACGGTGCTGGTGGGAGTCAATGAGGTAATTGATGCCATGCGTGGACTTCCTAATGTGGAAGAAACTTTCCGTTGTGCTTATGTAGATATCATTAACAGGACCTTGACAGAAACCAAGGCGGAAATAATATTGATGGAGCCTTTTATAATGGCTTATCCGAGGAAGCTTTTTAACTGGATGCTTGTTACAAAACGCTTTGTAAATGTGGTGGATAAGCTTGCTGAGGAATATAATACAGGTCTTGTCAAGCTATGGGATATATTTAATAAAGCGGATGCAAGTGTAATGACTGTTGACGGTATACATATTACTCCTGAGGGTCACAGGCTGATAGCTGATGCATGGCTTGAGGAGTACAAAAGAATAATGACAGTTAAAGGGGTTGACTGAATACAGTGTTCTGTATTTAGTCAATTTTACTATTGGGATAATAACTGACAGGAAGGAGACTTTGTATTATGAGTCAATACTATAGTAAACTGGAGGCTGCTTTAAAAAGTGTAAGAGAGGTAACGGATTTTGTTCCACGTGTAGCAGTGGTTTTGGGCTCAGGACTGGGTGCCCTTGCCGATGAGGTGGATGATGTTGCGGTTATACCTTATAGGAATATAGAGGGCTTTCCCCTATCTACTGTGGAGGGACACAAGGGCAGGCTTGTCCTTGGTTACTTAATGGGTACTCCTGTGGCAGTTATGCAGGGCAGAGTACACATGTATGAGGGCTATTCCTCAAAGGAAGTGGTTATGCCCACCAGACTTATGCATCTGTTAGGGGCAAAGATACTGCTCCTTACAAATGCGGCAGGGGGACTTGATCCTGATTTTTCCGGTGGCAGTCTTATGCTTATAAGGGATCATATATCAAGCTTTGTGCCCTCTCCGTTGATTGGAGAAAATGTAGATGAACTGGGTACGCGCTTTCTTGATATGAGTGATGTGTACAGCCCATATCTTGGAGATATTATGCTTAAATGTGCAGAGGATTTGCATATTGATCTGAAGGAAGGAATATATTGTCAATTCAGGGGGCCTCAGTATGAAACCCCTGCTGAAACAAGGCTGATACGTATGTTAGGAGCAAGTGCCGTAGGTATGAGTACTGCAGTTGAGGCTATAGCTGCAAGGCACTGTGGTATGGAGGTGGCAGGGGTTACCTGTATCACCAATATGGCATGCGGTATTTCTAATACAAAGTTGACCCACGAGGAAGTTCAGGAGGTAGCTGCAAGGGTATCCCATGATTTTAAGTCACTTGTTAAGGAATTTATTTCAAGGCTGGAGGAATAAACTATGAGAATAAGATTTTACAATGCACGTATTTTAACTATGGATAACAGCTTTGATATTATATCAGGTGAGCTGTGGGTAAATAACGGAAGGATAGAGCATATCGGTGATAAAAGAAAGGATATGCCCATCTTTGATAAGACAGTAAATGTTGAAAATAACCTTCTTATGCCGGGCTTTAAAAATGCCCATACCCATTCTGCAATGACCTTCCTTCGTGGTTATGCAGAGGATATGCCCCTTGAAACATGGCTTAATGAAAGGGTGTTTCCTTCTGAGGCGAAGCTTAAGGAGGGAGACTGTTACAACCTTGTGCGCCTTGCAATGCTTGAATATATAGAGGGAGGCATAACTGCCTGTATGGATATGTATGCCTTTGAGGAGGAAACCGTACAGGCTGCTGAGGATACCGGTATGAGGCTTGTATTAAGTGATCCTATGAATGATTTTTCAGGCAGTCTTTCAAGGCAGGAAGAACTGTATAAAAAATTTAATGGCAGCAGTGATATTATAAGCAAGGTACTTGGCTTTCATGCAGTATATACTACCTCAGAGCAGCTTCTGAAGGAGCTTTCTGCCCTTGCACATAAGTATAAAGCCCCTGTATATACCCATTGCAGCGAAAGTGAGGCAGAGGTGGCAAACTGTATTAAAGCACATGGAAAGACACCTGTACAATATCTTAATGATATGGGTATGTTTGATTTCGGAGGAGCTATTTACCATGGTGTTCATCTTACTGATGAGGACTGTAAAATATTAAAGGATAAAAATGTTTCGGTAATTACCTGTCCATCCTCAAATCTCAAACTTGCAAGCGGTATAGCTAATATTTCAAAGTTGATGGATATGGGTATAAATATTGGTATAGGTACAGACGGACCTGCTAGTAATAATGCCCTTGATATGTTCAAGGAAATGTATCTTGTCAGCACTTTACAAAAGTACCTTCTTAAGGATGCATCTGCAATGCCTGCGGAAAAAGTTCTTAAAATGGCAACTGTAGGTTCAGCAAGGGCAATGGGCCTTAATGACTGTGATTGCCTTAGGGAGGGCAAGCGTGCGGATATGATTATGGTTGACCTTAAGCAGCCTGATATGCAGCCTGAGAACAATATAGTCAAGAGCATAGTTTACAGTGCATCAAAAAAGAATATTAAAATGACTATGATAAACGGAAATATAGTATATATGGACGGTGTTTACTATATCGGCGAAAGCATAGACAATATCTTTGCTGCTGCTGAGATAACTGCTGACAGGCTTAAGGAGGAAAAACACTGTGATAACATTTAATGATGTAAAAAACAACAGAGAGGTACAGATATATATTGAAAAGGCAGATGACTGTCTTAGTTCTCTAGGTTATACAGAGCATAGCTTTGCCCATGTTACCAAGGTGGCTGAAACTGCCGCTATGATTTTGCATACCATGGGCTATGGCGAAAGGGAGGTTGAGCTTGTTAAGGTGGCCGGCTATCTCCACGATATAGGTAATATAGTAAACCGTGTGGATCATGCCCAAAGCGGTGCGGTAATGGCATTCCGTATACTTGACCATATGGGGGCGGAAGCAGAGGATATAGCGGATATTATCTGTGCTATAGGTAACCACGACGAGGGTACGGCAGTACCTATTAATCCTATTTGCGCTGCTCTTATACTTGCAGATAAAAGTGATGTACGATATACAAGAGTAAGAAATACAGACTTTGCTACCTTTGATATACATGATAGGGTAAATTATTCCGTTAAAAAAAGCGAACTGATTATTAATGAGGAAAGGACAGAAGTTCATCTTCAGCTGTATATTGATACGGAGTTTTGTTCCGTTATGGATTATTTTGAAATCTTTATGGGACGTATGCTCCTTTGTAAAAAGGCGGCAGGCAGGCTGGATCTTCGTTTCAGGCTGTATGTAAACGGTCAAAAACTGCTGTAATTAATGTTGCTAAAAGGAGTCAGACAAATGGCTAAGGATAAAAAGATAAAGACAAATGCCATGCGTATATTGGACAGTATGGGTATTGATTATGAGGTTAAGACATATGAGTGTGATGAGTTTGTTGATGGAATAAGCGTTGCCGAAAAGTTGGGACAAAATCCGGATCAGTGCTTTAAGACCCTTGTTACACAGGGTAAAAACGGAGAGTACTTTGTATTTGTGCTGCCTGTTGCCTGTGAGCTGGATTTTAAAAAATGTGCAGCAGCAGTAGGGGAAAAGTCCGTTGAAATGATACATGTCAAGGATATTAACAAGGTAACGGGATATATTCGTGGAGGTACTACCTCAATCGGTATGAAAAAGCAATATCCAACGGTTTTACACAGCAGTGCCCTAGATTTTGACAAAATTATGGTCAGTGCAGGTAAGATAGGTATGCAGCTTATTATTGCTCCGGGTGATTTGCTAAAGGCAACGGGTGGTAAAACAGAGTACATAATCAGAGATTAATTTTTCAGGCGGTACTGATAAGTATCGTCTCAGCGTGTCGAAACAGTCGACATGCTTGCAAGAAATGCATACATTTCTTGCAGTAGGGGTACTAGCGTACCCACCGTTGAAGTAACAAACCGTGCCTCAAAGAGGTCATAACCCTCTTTTCGACACATCTGCATCGCAAAAAATGCGACCGCCCTTTGGGCGGCTTTTGCCAAAGGCAAAAGTGCCTTTGTTATACCCTCGAACGGGCAAAGCCCGTCCTGCGGATTAAAGTCTGCGACGCTTAAAATTACCTGAAAATGCAGGCTAGATATTTATTTAATTCAAAAAGTAAACCATTTTATAGGTTTATTGACAGTCTGAGGCGATACTGATAAGTATCGTCTTTTTTGAAGTCAAATATATTTCATATTGACAAGGTATGAAATATCTGTTATCATATAAATCATACTAAATCAATATGAAAAGGGGTATTTATCATGGCAGATATAAAAGATAATTTTACACAGTTGGTGGGAAAAACACCTATAGTCAGGGCGGATAGGTTTTTGGGATCCTTTGGTATAGATAAAGTTGAGCTTATGGTTAAGATTGAATATTTTAATCCTACGGGCAGTGTTAAAGACAGGGCGGCTATTGCTATGCTCAGGGCAGCTGAGAAAAGTGGGCAGCTTAAAAAAGGTGGTACGGTAATAGAGCCTACCAGTGGTAATACAGGTATAGGTATAGCTGCTGCCGGGGCAGTAATGGGTTACAGAACTATATTGACAATGCCTGATACTATGAGTCTTGAACGACGTTCCCTACTTAAGGCATATGGCGCAGAGCTTGTGCTTACTGAGGGCACAAAGGGCATGAAGGGTGCCATTGAAAAGGCGGAGGAACTCAGGGACAGTATAGAAGGGGCTGTTATCCTTGGTCAGTTTGATAACAGCGCAAACCCAATAACGCACTTTGAAACTACAGGTCCTGAAATATGGAATGATACTGATGGTCAAGTGGATATTTTTGTTGCAGGTATAGGAACAGGCGGTACTATAAGCGGTGCAGGCAGATTTCTGAAGTCAAAAAATAAAGATATTAAAATTGTTGCCGTAGAGCCTGATGCAAGTGCAGTACTGTCAGGGGAAAACCCAGGTAGCCATAAGATACAGGGAATAGGTGCGGGATTTGTGCCAAAGGTACTTGACAGGAATATTTATGATGAGATAATCAGGGTATCAAATGAAGATGCCTTTGAGTATGGCAGAAATTTTGCAAGGGGGGAGGGACTGTTGGTAGGCATATCCTCGGGTGCAGCCCTTAAGGCGGCAGTGGAGCTTGCTCAAAGGAATGAAAATACCGGTAAAAAAATAGTGGTACTTTTGCCTGATTCAGGGGACAGATACCTTTCTACTCCTATGTTTTCATAAGGGGCATATATCCTGTGCCTTTGGCATATTCTGTAATAAAACTATGCCGGGAGTGGATAAATTTGAATTACGGTTATATGGTGAACAATGGCGGAGGAAAACAGACCCTTTATTATTATGTAAATGGCAGCATTATGCGTCGGATAATTGAAAATGATGTACCGGGAAAAACAGAGAGCATAGTAAATAATGTTATGCCCTCTGTTTTTGTTACCTTAAGGCAGGGAGAGCCTGTTGTTATATACCAGCTTGAAAACGGAGATGTGGTTCTTTCTGCAGCAGGAGGCAGGCGTGTAATACAAAGTGGAGGACGGTCAGCGGGAGAAATATTTTTAAAGGCGGTCTTTTCTCATAGACGAATGCGGCTTGTATATATAAACGGTGGTAGCCTTGTAACTCAGAGCAGTGACGAACAGGGTAGCAGCGATGCCGTTATACTGGATGAGCCTGTGGGAAATTTACCTTACAGGCTTATTCCGGTTGTAGATGGTGGATATTATCTTATTTATAAACGCCGTGTTCCTGAACAGCAGCTGGGCTATTGTGAGCTTTCAGCTTCCGCTGTAGGTAAATTCAAGCGTATTTTTTCTACAGGTTTTGATATAGGGGATAGTTCTCTTTGTATTGCAGGGGATACAGTGCATTTTGTCTTTGTGTCCATGAGTCGCTTTGCTGTAAGGGTAATGTACTGCCGTAATTTTGATGGCAGCCTTTCCAAGCCGAAAAACCTTTGGGAAGGTAGTCGCTGTAATGCTGTTTGTATCGGAGCAGATGGCTCGGATGTTTTCGTATGGTGGGAAAGCGGTGGACATGTATATGAAAGTGTTTCTCATAATGGAGGGGAAAGCTTTTCTCAGTGTGTACGCAGGGGTAATATAAAGCTCATGGGTAAGGTGTTGCACCTGGGTGGTAATGGATATGGAGTAAGTGAGCTTATGCTTACTGATTCATGCAGGATATATGCTCCGGACGAGATAAAGGAGCTCATAAGGCTGGGAGGAAAGGTAAATATTCCGGTTTATCATGAAAAGGAGGAAGAAAGGTCGGATAACAACTTTGATATTTCCAGATTACAGGAGGAGTTGTTGAGAAAACAGGAGCAGATTGAAAGGCTTACATATGCCCTGAAGTGTAAAAATGACGAATTAAGTCAAAATGAGTTTAAGTTCAGACAAAAAAATGCCGAACTTAAGGCAGAAATTTCCAGAATAAATGCCCGTAAAATGACAGCTAATAATAATATTGAGCAACAAATAGATAATATTATTGATAATAATAATTAAATATTATTTTAGTGCAATATATATAATTATTTAATAATGCTATAAATAGTTATTGTCTTTAGAGTGATAAATAGAATTATTTTCTTGAAAAACCATAGTATTTATGATAAAATATATCTAAGATATTTTAACTTAATATGTGATAAATGGCTATTTATGGTGGAAAGGGGCGTTTTTATGGATTATTGGAAAAATATCGGTACCAATATACGTCTGCTCAGGAAAAGCAGGGGACTTACCATTGAAGACCTTGCCTGTGTACTGGACATTGCTCCCGGATTTCTGGGCCTGGTTGAAAGGGGAACCAGGGGTGTATCATTGGCAAATCTTGCACGTATCTGTACTTTTTTTAATGTTACATTGGACCAGCTTATTAAAGGGAGGGTTGAAGCTGTGCCATATGTGGCTGATGAGGATTCACTCAGGGTTAAGGTAAACGATCTGGCTTTTTCTCTTACGGAGGAAGAGATTAAGGTGATTACCAGCAATGCAAAAAAAGTGATTGCTTTGAGGCAAAGGGACTGATAAGTACATAGAAAAGTGAAAAACCGGACGACTCTTAATGGATATAACCGTAGGGGTCGTTTTTTTTGACCCTTGAAAACACCGGGGAAATAAGCTATACTGATAATTAATGAATGGAGGTCATATAATGAAGCTGCAAAAGCTACTCAGCTATGTAAGACGGGCTGTGGATGATTATAATATGATTGAGGAGGGCGACAGGATAGCCGTAGGTGTGTCAGGGGGTAAGGACAGCCTTGCTTTGGTAGTTGCCCTTAAGGCATTACAGCGATTTTATCCAAGATCCTTTGACCTTGTTGCAATAAGTGTCAATATGGGCTTTGAAAATATGGATTTTGCCCCTGTTACAGAGATGTGTTCAAGGCTAGGTGTGGAATATCATATAGTAGATACGGATATAGGTGAAATTATTTTTAACCAGCGAAAGGAAAAAAATCCCTGTTCTTTGTGTGCAAAAATGCGTAAGGGTGCTCTTAATACCAAGGTAGAGGAGCTGGGCTGTAATAAGGTAGCATTGGGACATAATCGTGATGATGTTATTGAAACCCTTCTTATGGCACTTCTTTATGAGGGCAGAATATATACCTTCAGCCCCGTTACATATCTTGACAGAATGAAGATAACCTCCATACGTCCCCTTATTTATGTTCCCGAAAAGGAGATAATAGGTTTTGCACGTTCCGAAGGCCTGCCTGTTGTTAAAAGTACCTGCCCTGCTGACGGCAATACCAAGCGTGAGGATATGAAGCGACGTATCGGAGAGCTAAAGGCGGACTTTGATCATCTGGATGAAAAGCTTCTTGGAGCTGTCAAGCGTTCCTTTATACCCGGATGGAATATCGGAGAGGGTGAGGATAATGGATAATTTTGAATACAGCAAGGAGCAAAGCAATAAGGATATACTTATGACAAGGACAATCCTTAAGGATCTGCCTTCCTTCTGCCGTGAATATTTTATGAGCCTTAACGACAACACCTCAACCAAAACACGTCTTAACTATGCCTATGACCTGAGAGTGTTTTTTAAGTATATTACTCAGGAGCTTGATCTGTTTGATGGGCGTCCTGCCAATAAGCTGACTGTAGATGATCTTGCAGATATTACAGTTAATGACATAAGGCTGTTTATGGACTACCTGACCTATTATGTGAAGGATAACGGTACTCCTGAGGGAGAAACAATGACTAACGGAGAAAGGGGTAAGTCCCGTAAGCTGGCGGCGGTGCGTAAACTCTTTGAGTATTTTTATACAAATGAGCTGATACCTGCTAATCCCGCACAGCTTGTAAAGACCCCAAAGCTCCATGAAAAGGCTATTATCCGACTTGAACCCGATGAGGCTGCAAGACTCCTTGATGAGATAGAAAGCGGAGATAAGCTTACCGAAAGACAAAAAAAGTATCATAACTTTACAAAGGCAAGGGATCTTGCTATTGTAACCTTACTTCTTGGCACAGGTATACGTGTATCTGAATGTGTGGGAATTGACCTGGAACATATTGACTTTAATCTGGGTGGCATTAAGATACACCGTAAGGGAGGCAATGAGGTTATTATCTACTTTGGTGATGAGGTGGAAAGTGCTCTGCAGAATTACCTTGTGGAGCGTGAAAATATGAACCCTTTGCCGGGACATGAAAATGCCCTTTTTCTTTCTATTCAGAATAAACGTATCAGTGTCAGAAGTGTTGAAAATCTGGTTAAGAAATATTCAAAGCTGGTAACCAATGTAAAAAATATTTCACCTCATAAGCTCAGGAGTACCTTTGGCACTAACCTGTACAGGCAAACAGGTGATATTTATCTTGTGGCCGATGTTCTGGGACACAAGGATGTCAATACAACAAGAAAACACTATGCAGAAGAAAGTGATGAAAACAGGAGAAAAGTAAGAGATGTTAAAATCAGACGCAGTTAAAAAAATTGCCGCCTATGTAAATGAGTTTACGATATATTCCTTTCTGGGATGGACCTATGAAACAGTTTGCGAAAGTATATTTGCAGGAAGATTTGTTTTAAATGAGGGATTTTTACGTCATCTTCCTGTTTGTCCCATTTATGGAGTAGGTTCCTTTATTGCCTTGGCTGTAATGTACCGTATAGGTAATCTTAATAAACTTAAGGTGTTTATTGGTGGTACTATCATTACTACAGTGGTGGAGTATATAGCTGCAATTATTTTGGAAAGTTTATTACATAAAAGGCTTTGGGATTATACTCCATGGATATTTGATTTTCAGGGAAGGGTTTCCCTTATCAGCTCCCTTATATTCGGTCTGGGATGTGTGGTTGCCTTTTGGCTTCGCCCACGTTGCAGAGAGTATTGTTTAAAAAGGCAGTGGACGGTTGTTACTGCCGCCCTCTGCCTTCTTGCAATGGTAATTGACTTTCTTATTGTTGTATAAAAATCTATAATATTGTTTGTTACCTCAGGCACATAACCAGTCTGTCAGTATACTGCCTATGTTGTGTATAAGTCCTGCCTTTTCCACATCCTCAGCTGCAACCAGATCACAGCTGCCTACTTCCTTGCCGTCGCTGTAATATACCAGCCTGCCAAGTTTGTCACCCTTTTTAATGGGGGCATTTACTGCTTCACTAAGCTCCGTCTTTCCTTCAAGGTCAGTGGCGGAGCCTTTTTTTGCCAATATGCTGACCTGACCCTTTATAACTGCCGATACACTGTCCTTTTCTCCCTTGTATACTATAACTTCTCCCTTTTTGGTTCCGTCTTCCTCACCGTGCTTTACCTCGTAGTTGGCAAAGCCATAATCCAGCAATCTTATCATTTCTGAAAAACGTACTTTTGGGTCTGGGGCTGCCATTACCACACCTATCAGATCCATACCGTCTTTGGTGGCTGTTCCTGACAGGCAGTATAATGCCTTACCTGTTGAGCCGGTCTTAAGTCCTGTGGCATAGCTGTACTGCTTAATGAGTTTGTTTGTGTTTGTAAGTCCGAATTCACTTTCCCCACGTTTTGTACTGTGGGTTATACTGTCCTGCCATGTGGTAGTGTATTTTTTGACATCGGGATATTTATTTATAAGCTCACGGCTCATAAGGGCTATATCCCTTGCACTTGTAAGATGACCATCCGTATCAAGGCCGCAGGCGTTTTTAAATACCGTATTTTTCATATCAAGGCCCTTTGCCCTTTCGTTCATCATGGCAACAAAGCCACCTTCGCTGCCGCCGATATATTCTGCCATGGCTACGGCTGCATCATTGGCAGAGGCAATGGCAATGGATTTTGTCAATGTCTCTACGGTCTGGGTTTCGTTAGGCTCAAGGAATATCTGAGAGCCCCCCATACTTGCTGCATACTCCGATACTGTGACGGTGTCAGTCCATTTTATTTTGCCGCTTGCCACATTATCATATATCAATAGCAAAGTCATAATTTTTGTAACGCTTGCAGGGGGAAGTGCCTCATCTGCATTGCTTTCATAAAGTACCTTTCCTGTGGATGCTTCCATAAGTATTGACGACTTTGCATTGATATTCAGCTCATCCTCCGCATATACATAGGAGTATGAGACTGCTGTTATAACAGAGGCAAGTATAACGCTCAGCAATTTTTTGTACATAAAAATACCTCCCGTAATTATTTTACAAGAGGTATTATTTGCTTAGTAATATAAAATTATACTTATAGCTATTTTTTATAGGGTAAAAGTATTATTTCCTTCTGTTCTTAAGAAAGTCAGGAATATCAAGCTTTTTAGGGTCTATATTTACCCTTTCGGCTTCATTGGTGTCCTGAGGGATAGGGTCACTGTTTCTGCTTCTGGTTTCACTGAAGTGAGGTGTACTTATTACAGGCTCAGAGTTGTTGTTATAGCTCCTTAAAGCATTTAAAAAGCTCTGAGCTGAGGATGTAGGCTGCTGTGGCTGTGCCTGAACCTGTGGCTTTTCCTCTGCTTTTTCAGGCTCCTTAGCAGGTGCGCTTGTATCAACAAGACCTGTTGCAACCACTGTTACTATCACCTTATCACCAAGGCTCTCATTTACACTTGTACCGAAGATGATTTCAGCATCTTCATCAAGCTGATCAGCTATGCTGGTAGAAGCGGCACTTGCCTCAAGAAGTCCCAGATTAGGACCACTTGCAATATTGACAAGAAGATTTTTAGCACCCTGGAGAGATGTTTCAAGCAGTGGTGAGTTAATAGCCTTAAGAGCTGCCTCCTCAACACTGTTAGCCTCGCCTACGCCGAAGTGAGCAAGTCCCTGGTCACGCATAACTGTACATACATCTGCAAAGTCAACGTTGATAACACCGGGCTTAGTAATAAGTTCGGCAATACCGATAACACCCTGATGTTGCACACTTTCAGCTATCTCAATGGCTACTGACATGGTGGTTTTTTTGTCATCTATTTCAATAAGCTTCTGATTAGGTATAACTATGAGGGTATCAACATACTTTTTAAGCTCCTCAATACCGTCCAGAGCATTTTTCATACGTTTTTTGCCTTCAAAGCCAAAGGGCTTTGTAACAACGGCAACGGTAAGTATACCCTTTTCCTTTGCGAGCTTTGCAATTACAGGAGCAGCACCTGTACCTGTACCGCCGCCCATACCGGCAGTAATAAATACCATGTCAACTCCCTCAAGATTAGCAGATATCTCCTTGGAGGTTTCCTCGGCAGCCTGTTGACCTACTATTGGGCGTCCACCTGCACCTAAGCCCTTAGTAAGCTCTGTACCGATGGCTATTTTCCTTTCGGCAGGTGAGTTGTTAAGTGCCATCTGGTCAGTATTGATGGCTATAAACTCAATACCCTCAGAACCTGCCTCTATCATACGGTTTACGGCGTTGTTTCCGCCGCCGCCTACACCAAGAACAACGATTTTAGCTAAATCATTGGTTTCA
The DNA here is from genome assembly GCA_949293325.1 of uncultured Eubacteriales bacterium. Classification (GTDB taxonomy): domain Bacteria; phylum Bacillota; class Clostridia; order Lachnospirales; family CAG-274; genus CALWRD01. The sequence continues at coordinate 14,041 of CASFCZ010000033.1, forward strand.
TTTACTACATCTATCAAAGTATTTCCCTCCTAAGTATATAAAACACTGCTAAACAGTGGATTAAGCATAAAGCAAGTTAAAAAACTACATACTAGTATAATAACTTTTTTTTTGCAATTTTTCAATACTATTTTAAAAAAAATCAAATTTTTTTAAATGAAAAAAACCGAAATAATTATATTAATTTACAGGTATCGGCAAATATCAGCTCATGTATTTGAAGGTAGGTGTTGTGGCGGTCAGATCAAGTACCCCTGCAACAGAGGTATCAAGCTGTTTAAGTATTTCACTTAAGGTGCCCATCTTGTTGTTGGCATCCTCAAAGTCACCAAATAAAACATCTACCTTGTCCACATACAGGTGAATATTATCCTCATCGGATACATCTACCTGTATTACAGCATCAAGAAGATCGTATTTTGAAAACAGCTTTGAAAGTTCCTCCACAGACTTATAGGCATCCGGATTATCTGTTTCGAGGAGTTCTCCCATGGTAAACCCGTTAAAACGCAGACCTACAACGATGGGAAGTTGTTTGGTCATTTCAGGCCTTGAATCAAGGACTCTGCCATCTTCATCAATATACAGGTACGAATTCATATAAGGTATGTAGCCCCTCACTTTGCGTTCGGTAATGTTGATCACAAGTGTATGGGGCAGCTTTTTGTCAAAGTTTACATCTTCCACATAATTATTCTTTTTTAGTTCATTTGCAGCTTTAAAGGTATTAAAGGCAAAGAGATTTTGGCTTTCATTCAGGGAACATATATCTATTACCTGTTCTTCAGTCAGGCTTTCAATACCCTTTACTTCTATTTCGGATATATTGAATAAAGGAAAAAAGCACAGAGCTACAAATATAAGGATAAGGGTTATTAAAGTCCATAAAAAAAATGAAGCCGCTTTTTTCATAGTAAGTCACCCGAACAAATGAATTCCGTAAATAAAACGGTTATATATATAATATATTTTAAATCAGTCAATGTCAATAAAAAAGATGGGTAAAAATCTGTAATTTCCCCAATTAACTGAATTAACCATTATTCCGTTGTAGATTCTCTGTAGTCTATTTCGGCACCTACAGCCCTTAGCTTTTCAGATAGGTTTTCGTATCCTCGCCTTATATAGCAGGCATTTTTTATTTTGCTTGTTCCTTCTGCTGCAAGGGCAGCTGTTATAAGTGCTGCACCACCCCGCAGGTCAGGGGCACTTACCTCACAGCCGATAAGTCTGTTTACTCCCCGTATACTGAAATCACAGCCGTTTCTGCACTCTATTTCTGCTCCCATTTTTTTTAGTTCGGGTATATGCCTGTTTCTCGCTTCAAATACAGTTTCCCTTATATGGCTTTCTCCCTTGGCAAGACATAGCATGGCAGAAAGCTGTGCCTGCATATCTGTAGGCAGTCCTGGATATGGTGCGGTGATAAGCTCGATTTCACCGTATAGTCTGGGCGGAGCATCTATATATATCATATCTCTGCCGGTTTTAATAATACAGCCGCAGTTTCTCAGTACCTGAATAACAGGCTCTGTCATACATGGATAAAGACCCTTTATAAAAAGTTCACCTGCTGTGGCGGCAGCTATACATAAATATGTGCCTGCCTCTATTCTGTCGCACATTAAGGTGTGTTCGCATCTGTCAAGGGAGTCTGCCCCTGTAATTACAATCTCATGTTCTCCTGCACCGCTTATATGAGCACCTGCTCCGTTAAGAAAGGAGGCAAGTTCTGCTATTTCAGGTTCTCTTGCACAGTTTTTAAGCCTGGTAACCCCCTTTGCAAGGGTTGCTGCAAGTATTATGTTTTCCGTTGCTCCTACACTGGGGTAGCGGAGGGTAATGTTTGCTCCATGGGGCTTTCCCCGGCATATTACCCTGTTGCCCTCCTCCCTTATATCTACACCCATATCTTTCAGTGCATCCAGGTGTATGTCAATGGGACGGCTGCCAAGGACACAGCCTCCGGGATGGTATATTTCTGCATAGCCGTACCTTCCCAATAACGCACCTAAAAACGTAACAGAGGAGCGCATTTTACTGCACAGCTCCTCTGAAATTTTATAGTTGTTAAGTCCGTAAGGTTCACATATAAGCACGTTTTGTGTAAAATAGCAGCTGCACCCCATTTCCCTTAGTATATCCACTGATACAAATGTATCTGATAGCCTGGGGCAGTTGTGTATAACTGTTCCCCTGGTAAGCAATGAGGCGGCTATCAGGGGCAGTGCGGCATTTTTGGCTCCGCTCAATACTATTTCGCCGCTTAACTGCCTGCCGCCGTTTATAATATACTCTCCCATAGTACACCTCTGTAACCAGCCTAGTGTATACTATGTGGAAAATACTAAATTGTTACCACGTGACCTGTTTTTTATCAGTGACAGCTTCCCTGCTTCTTTTCCTCCGTAACAACGCTATGTAAACCAAGACTGATGAGTAATGCCCTGTCTACCCTGTGCATTATATTCTCATCAAGACGTCCTATTTTTTCCCTGAGTCTTCTTTTATCTATGGTTCTTACCTGTTCAAGGAGAATAACGCTGTCCTTTGCAAGGGAGTAACGCTTACTGTCTACTTCTATATGGGTAGGCAGCTTTGCCTTGTTTATCTGGGAGGTTATGGCGGCACATATTACAGTGGGGCTGTATCTGTTGCCCACATCATTTTGTAATATAAGGACAGGTCTTACTCCACCCTGTTCCGAACCTACAACAGGACTGAGATCTGCATAAAATATATCGCCTCTTTTTACTGTCATTTATTTCACCCCTAAGCCTTTATTAAATACCTTCTTTATAAGCATAAAAAATGCCGATAATGTACTGTTTAATATACATTATCGGCAGGTTTATAAATTTTATACAAGGGCAACTGTTTTTACTGTACGGTTATTTTTAATGTATACACGTGGCACTCTCTTGCCTATTCCGCATACCACCTCGTAGTTTATGGTACCTATCAGTGAGGCTATTTCCTCAGCGCTCACACATTTATCTCCCGATGAGCCCATTACGATGACCTCATCACCCATATTAACCCCATTTATGTTTGTTATATCCAGCATAAGCTGATCCATACACACGTTGCCTATTACCGGAGCATATTCACCATTTACTATCATCCTTGCACGGTTGCTAAGCAGCCTTGAATATCCATCGGCGTAGCCTATTGGGATAGTGGCTATTTTAGTAGGTTTATCTGTATAATAAGTTCTTCCGTAGCCTACTCCTATGCCTGCGGGCAGTTCCTTGACATAGCTGATATGGGTCTTTATGCTCATGGCAGGTATTATATCAATATTTGTATTTACTTCTCTGCTTGGAAACATACCATATATTATTATACCTGCCCTTACCATATCCATCTGCATTTCCGGCAGGTCGGTTATGGCGGCACTGTTGCCACAGTGGCGTATAAGTCCTTTGTGACCACGTTTTTCAATGCCTTCGGTCATATACTTAAACCGTTTGTATTGTTCCCATGTAAAACTTTTGTCCGCTTCATCGGCGGTGGAAAAGTGTGTAAACACACCTGTTATCCTCAGGTTAGGCAGTTTAAATATACGGTCAATTTCATCAAGGCTTTCCTCACAGGGCAGGAAACCTATACGGCTCATGCCGGTATCTATTGAAATATGGGCATAGGCGGTTTTATTAAGCCGTTGAGCCGTATCGGAGAGCTGTTTTGCAAGCTCATAGGAAAATACAGTCTGGGTAAGCTCGTTAAGGACTACGTCCTCCAGTCTGTTTTCAACAGTATAACCCAGTATAAGTATAGGTACGAATATGTTGTTGCTGCGGAGAGCCACCCCTTCGTCACAGGTAGCGACTGCAAGTTCATCAGCTCCGCTGTAAAGACATACCTGACTGACTTCAACTGCTCCGTGACCGTAGCCGTCAGCCTTGACTACTGCCATCAGTCTTGTTTTTGGTCGGAGCTGTGCCTTTATCTCCTTTATGTTATGTGCTATGGCATCCAGATTGATTTCAGCCATGGTTCTTTGGTATTCCAGCATAATTACACCTCACTGTTTTTCAATGACAAATTCATCCTCTGGAAGCTGAGGATCATATTCAAAGCTGTTAAATACTACTATTATCCTTTCATTTCCATCGGTATCATATATAACAAGTCTCTTAGGCAACATATCCTCATTGCCTATCCATAGCTTTTCACTTGCGATAAATTTGCCTGCGCCCTCTATATCAGCCTCCAACACTGTACAGGGCTCTCCCTCTGTCTTTGCAGTGGTGACGGTGGTATCGGTACTTTTAACGTAGTTTTCTATAAATGAGAACAGTATAAGCTCACTGCGTTCAGGTTTGTCTTCTGCCTTGATGCTTATTTTCTGTTCTATGTTAGGATTATACTGCCAAATCATCTTTCCGTCAAATAAAATCGAGCTTCCTTTGAGATTTTCCGGTGAGGTGACCTCAAGCTTGTATCTGCCCTGATTGTCTGCTGTCTGTACTGCTGTATATGTACTTTCACTTTCAGAGGATATATAGCTTATGTCAACTTCCGCTTTGTATGATTGCATATTCATCAGTTTGTCTTGTGCACTGGCATACCCCTTTACTTTACCACAGCCGCATAGGCAGCAGAGTATGCTCATGACCAAAATTAATTTTTTCATTTTTCATCACCTAAATTATTTATATTATGATATGTATAAGACAGGGAATTTTATAACATTAAAAATGCATATATAACTAATGAATGTTACATTACATAATTAATAATATTGTTTGTTATAAATATCGGATTTGTTAATATTAAATAAAATTGACATAGTAATTTTTTTATGATAGTATTTAATTATAAAAATAAAAAGAGTTTAAAAAATAAAGAATGAATCTATTTAAATTTATTATTGACTTCTAATGAGGGAGTTATGAAGATATAGTCATATAAATGAATCAAAACAATAATAATACTGGAAGAACCGTAATAAATACTGAAACATTAAGGATTGATTATAAGAATTACATAAATTCTGATCTGAGTGATAAATTTTAAAGGAGGTATTTTATGAAAAAGCTTGGATTATTAACAGTGGCACTTGTACTTTCTATGGCATTGCCTGTCTTTGGCGCGGAGTATGTAGGTGAAGTAAGGAATGCAGATGATTATGTGGATTTTTTTGCAGAGGATGAGTATATTCAGTTTTTAAGCATGGGAAAGGACAGCTCTGATATTAATATGCTTACTGTTGATGATTATTCCCTTAGTCCCCTTACCTTTAATGGAGATTAT
>CASFCZ010000034.1 GCA_949293325.1 uncultured Eubacteriales bacterium
GGCTGTCAACTTGCTTTTTGCCATGTTTATATATGTAAATAATAAGTTTTATTATGCTCATGACAGATTTGTTTACACCAACCTGGCAGAGTCCCTTCTAAATGGACGGTTTGACTTACCAATGCTTCTGATAGATGAAAAGCTTCTTAAAATCTCTAACCCTTATGATACAAACCTGAGAGCTGAGATGAACATATTATATTTTTGGGATTATGCCTTTTTTAAGGGTAAATATTATGTATACTTCGGCATAGTGCCATGCCTTGTTTTATTCCTGCCCCTTAAGGCTTTGTTTGGTATAAATATGCCTGTTAATCTGGCTAATTTTTATTTTTCGGTTGTATATATTGCAGTGGCAGTCAGGTTTACCTATACTTTGGCAAAACGTTATTTCAGGCACATTCCTTTTATTACATATCTTATGATGGCAGAACTGCTGATACTTTGCGGGGCTCTTGCTCCGGTACTGCAAAGAAATGATTTATATACCATACCGGGTTTAACTGCTCTTACTTTTACTTTGTCGGGGATTGATCTTTGGTTAAATTCCGTTGACAGACAGGGTAATATCATTAGCAGACCTAAGCTTTTATTAGGTTCCCTTTGTATGGCATTGGTGGCCGGATGTCGCCCTCAGCTTTTAGTTGGTTCCTTTTTGGCACTGTTAGTTTTTCTTAGATGTGTGTTTGTAAGACGTGCCATGTTTGGCAGAAAAAAAGACAGTATTATAAATACAATATTGTTTGTATTGCCCTATGTTGCAGTGGCGACGTTCCTTATGTATTATAATTATGCAAGATTTGGTTCCGTATTTGATTTTGGGGCAAATTATAACCTTACTACCAATGATATGACAAAGAGGGGATTCAGACTTGATCGTATACCGTATGGTATTTTTATGTTTCTTTTTCAGCTGCCAAGGATAACAAGCTCTTTTCCTTTTATTAATCATCTGGATAACTTCACCCAGTATATGGGAGTAACTATTTATGAGTGTGTTTACGGAGGGCTATTTATAGTTACGCCTGTACTGCTATGGAATTTTGCTGCATATTTTGGGAGAGCAAAAGCTTATCTGAAACGAAGAAGATTATTTGAGGCAGTAATACTTTGTCATATTTTTGCCATTATAGTTATTATTGTTGATACCAATATGGCAGGCATAGTGTACAGATATACCATTGATTTCGCATGGCTTCTTTTGCTGCCTGCTTTTTCAGTGTATCTTTGCCTTGAGGAAAGATACAGGGGAGAAAGACTTAAAAGACACAGGTTTAAGTTTGCAATAGCGTTTATGGTTTCAATGCTTTGCGGTGTTTTAACTGTATTTGCACGTTACCGTAATTATAGTATGAATTGTTCAAATCCGGATGTTTTTTATTCAATAATGTATGCTTTACAATTTTGGATGTAAAAGATATGTAACTGTATATGTGCTTAAAAACTCCTAAAAAACGAGGCTGAACACAGGCAGGTAACCTGTGACAGCCTTGTTTTTTGTTAATGGTTAATCTTCAAGCAGCATGGCCAACCCTTTATATGAAGTATTTGGAGAAAGCATGCACCACTTCTTACCTCCTGCCTCAAAGAATGTAAGCCCCGTAAATTGGTGCCCATCAACTAATCTGCAATTTTCTGAAAGCAGATTTGTGTTTGGCACAAGAAAGCTACTCAGGGAAGTTTTTGACGATGTGGAGCAATTTGACATAAAGTTATCGGCTGATATATTTGTCATACTGTTTGTTACTGTATCCAGTTTCCCGTTGTCGATAAGTATGCCCAAGTCAACATTGTTTTCTACATCATTTATACAGGTAGTTACAAGTGAGTGTATTTGGGTTTCGTAAGGACTTGTAGAAGAATAAAAGCCAAAAATAAAACCTGCTGCTCCCTTTACTAAAGTAAAATAAAGGTTATTTACAGCACATTCCTTAAATGCAGTTCTTTTATTTGTAGAATAAATGCCTCCGTTTGTATAAACACTACTGTAAATATTATCAAAATAATTTGTACCGGGACAACCATAATTAATACATAAGCCGGTACTGGTGGTAAGTCTGGCAGAGTAGTAATCATAATATGCACTTGTTTTAGCAAGTTCCGCTGTAAAAAACTTACTAAGCTCATTATCCTCATTAACCCAGTCTATAATTTTATTATACACATCAAGGCAGTTATCCATATCTGTCATGTCAAAGTTAGTTATCCCTGCACATTCCGCCACATTGTAAACCTTTTTATAATCACTTATGTTTATCGCCATGTTGTTATTCCTCCTCTATTTTTTCAATTATCATATCCAGTAAAAGTCTTTCGTGAATATATTGTACAGGGTCAATTATTGTATAATCCCCTGTTAACTGTATATTCTCTGCCTGCTTTTTACCCTCTGTGCTTTCGCTTACTATAAGCAGAAGTCTGTCACTAACCCATACATTGACACCTGATGTCAGCCTTAGCTGTACATCAAAGCAACCGCTCTTTTCGGTGAAATCTGAGGCTATTTCCCAAAGACAGTGTATTGCCTCCGAATCCCTGCTTACTGTCAGTTCCTGCATCAGCTCATTGCTCTTTATACAGGCACTTACCTCCCCTGTAATACTACAGCCTGTAACAATAAAGTTCACCCTGTCAACCCCTGTGGAATACTGCCGCACATTCAGTACCCTTGGTACAGGCGTAGTGTCTGTTATAGTTACCGTTATTTCCAATTCATCACCCCCTTCCCCCTGTTTAGTGTACAATAAAAAAAGTGACATTTACTGCCAAAGGGAAGTAAATGCCACTTTTATTTTATTGTTTTATTCCGGAATGTATCTTGCTACACCTGATTTAATGGCAGCGTCAGCCACTGCCTTGGCTATGTCCTTTACAACGCTCTTGTTAAAGGCTGATGGAATAATGATACCGTTCTTTAAATCCTCCTCTGTTACAAGGGCAGAGATGGCATCTGCTGCCGCAAGCTTCATTTCGTCGTTGATGTCACTTGCTCTTACATCAAGGGCACCTCTGAATATACCGGGGAAGGCAAGTACATTGTTTATCTGGTTAGGATAGTCACTTCTGCCTGTAGCTATTACAAAGACACCTGCCTCTTTAGCTACATCAGGCATTACCTCAGGTACGGGGTTAGCCATTGCAAATATAATAGGATCCTTAGCCATTGTTCTTATCATATCTGCCGTTAATATTCCGGGAGCGGAAACACCTATAAATATATCGGCTCCCTTTACAATATCCGCAAGGGTACCGCTTTTACGCTGTGGATTGGTTATTGAAGCAAGCTCTGCAAGATATGGGTCATCATATTCTTTGTCGGCAGTAATGACGCCGTCAATATTTGAAAGGGTAATATCTTTGAAGCCTGCCTTAAGGAGCAGCTTTGCAATGGCAGTACCTGCCGCACCTGCACCTGACATGGCAACAACACAATCCTCAGGACGCTTGCCTGTCAGCTTAAGGGCATTTCTAATACCTGAAAGAACAACTACCGCCGTACCATGCTGGTCATCGTGGAAGATAGGTATATCACAGCACTTCTTAAGTTTTTCCTCTACCTCAAAGCAGGTAGGGGCACATATATCCTCAAGGTTGATACCTCCGAAACTGCCTGCCAGAAGGGATACAGCCTTTACTATCTCATCGGGATCCTGTGAGCGTACGCAAAGTGGAATGGCATCCACATCACCAAACTCCTTAAAGAGTACACACTTACCCTCCATAACAGGCATACCTGCCTCGGGACCTATATTACCCAGTCCAAGGATGGCACTGCCATCGGTTACAACGGCAACTGTATTGTGTCTTCTTGTAAGCTTCCATACCAGTTCAGGGTCTTCCTTTATTGCAAGGCAAGGCTCCGCAACACCAGGGGTATAGGCAATGGAAAGATCATCAGGGGTATTTACCTCTGCCCTTGATTTAATCTCTATCTTGCCTGCCCATTCATAGTGCTTTTCCATAGCCAATTTTTTGTAGTCCATTGTAATTTTCCTTTCTTATTTATTCCAATTTTTATATCATTGTAACAAATAAGGAGAAAATATTCAATACTTATTCAAATTTCCCTACAACAGACTGTCAACGTTATTACTGCTTATTCCCTCGTGGAGAGCCATATTTATTCCACCTGAAATAATATCTGCAAGACTTTCCACAACGGAATCCACTTCCTTAGGGGTTACAAACATATTCTCGGTATAGGGGTCAAGACACTGGGCTATAAGTTCATACCTTTCTTCATCGGAAAGCTCCTCCAGCATACGGTAAAACTCACTGCCGTGACTGCTTGCCTCCTTCATACTGCCGATAATGGAGTTAAGGCTGTCATTTACCAGGGTAGCGGCATCTACCACCGTGGGCACCCCTATGGCTATAACAGGTATACCCATAGTTTCCCTGTTAAGGCTGAATCTTTTGTTTCCTACTCCTGCCCCTGGGGTAACTCCCGTATCTGCCAGCTGTATGGTGGTGTTTATTCGTGAGGCACTCCTTGCTGCAAGGGCATCTATGGCTATTATGGCGGAGGGTTCTATTCTCTCGGCTATTCCTTTTATTATCTCTCCGCTTTCTATGCCTGTAAGTCCCATTACACCGGGGGTAACCGCAGCAACGGGTCGAACCTTTCCCTTAAGCTCATTAGGCAGGCTATCCTTTATATGCCTTGTTACAAGTATCCCGGATATTACCTTTGGCCCCAGTGAGTCCGGGGTAACATATCGGTTGCCAAGTCCTACCACAAGAACAGGCTCCTCCCTGCCAAGGTCACATAATCCCGCAAGGCTTTCTGCCAGCATCTCCTTTATCTGACAGTGCTGATCAGGTGCGTTTTCTCTCATATAGGGGCTTTCAAGGGTAATATAGCTGCCCTGGGGTTTCCCTGTCCTGCTGCTGCCCTCACTGTTGGTTATCCGCACGGTAGTTATTCTGCCTGCCTCCGATTCCTTTTCCGCAACCTCTATTCCCTTTTGTTCCCTTTCCTTAATGCCTATTGCCTCGGCTGCCTCAAGGGCAAGGTCCGTATATGGTGAAAATCTTTTCATATATATCCTCCTTTTTTACTTAGTATTGCCAAAGGGAGGATTTTTAAAATAAAAAAGATGGGAACAATATCCCATCTCAGATATATTATGCTGCCTGCATCCCTGCAAGGTTGCACATTTTATCCTTAAATAACAGGTTAAACAGGGCAATGCACCTGCCTACACCTATCATAGCACCGATTGTTCCTATACCAAAGGCAAGGGGTGAACCTACTGCTACAAGAGCGATTATCAGTGAGGATACCACACTGAAGCAGTCCACAATATTTTTACCCAGCCCCATGTCCTTGTGTATTTTCATACCTATTGCCTGTGCAAGTCCGTCTGCAGGGTTGGGTATAAAGTGCATATTAACCATCATTGCCGCACCTATGGCAGTTACAATTATTGCGGCTGCCAGTATAATAAACTGCTGCCACAGTGTACTGTATTTTATGTCCATAATGGCACTGAATACATTTAAAAACATACCAAAGGCAAAGCCGTAGGGTATCTGCAACAGATCCCTGAACTCCCTTTTCTTTCCCTTTAATATAAATTGAACAACTACAAATACCGAGTATACCACAAAGGTAATAAAACCGAAGTTAATATTCCATATGTTTGATATGGTATAGGGAATGGAAATAATAGGGGACACCCCCATTCCCGTTTTAGTGTTAAGGGTAATACCTATGGCAAGAATAATGTTGCCAAGAAGGTAAAATCCGATTCTGTAAAACTTGTTCATTTTTTTCATCTTCCTTTCGTACAGTTAGTTATTATAATACTACAGGAGGCAATATTCAAATACTGTATATATATAAATAATATACAGCATATAGAATGTTGTGTATAGGTTTTGGCGAAAGGAAATTTGAGGTAAATAAAAAAATCCTCCCAAGGTCAGGAAATGCGCTGTCCTTTGAAGGATTGGTGTTCAGGTAGGTTAATACCACTTTTTATACTTAAAAATGAAAATACATATCCCAAGGGTAATTATACTCAGGGCAATTACATATATATAGCCGTATTGCCAAAGATATTCAGGCATATCAAAGTTCATGCCATACCAGCCTACAATAAGGGACTGGGGCAGAAAGACTGCCGTTATTACGGTAAATATTTTCATTATCTGGTTTTGTTCAATGTCAATCTGTGCCTGATATGCTTCCCTTACCTGTGTGGTATAGTCACGGAGTGTCAGGGCTGAGGCGAGCAGATGGTCAAGCCTTCGGTCAAGGCTCTTAAGTGCGGCTCTCTGACCGGGATCAAGCATATCCCTTGTAAGTTCCAGCATATCACTTGTTACTATTCCCAGCTGCTCATAATAGCGTTTTATTTTAAGGAGGCTGTTACGCTGCCTTACAATGCTGTTGCCGGTATCTCTGTCGGGATGCTTACCTGTAATCAGTTTGTCCTCAAGGGAGGTAATATTGTCCTCAAGCTTTTCAAGACCCTCCACATCCCTTTCGGTAATAAGTGAGATAAGGGCAATTATTGCAGAATAAGAAGGAGTATCCTTGTCTATACCCTTAAACAGCTCCTTAATATGTTTGTTGTCGCATACAAGATACATCTTGTCGGGAAGAGCACACATATATACATGCTCATCATTTTTCAGGGGCTTACGTATGTCACAATAGTGAAAGGCAATAAATATGCCACCCTTTTCAAGGGGTATACATACCTGCCTTGTAGTATGTCTGTGTAAAAAAACTGTTTTACCCACTATACCCTCAAGTTTGCCTATATCTTTAAGTTCAAGCTGCTCAAGCATTTTATCCACGCACCTTAATTATACGATATCATATTTGAAAAATCTCTTTATACCGTTTATCTTTGTCCTTAACTCAGAGGGATATTCTATTTTTTGTGCAGGCTTATCAAGTATATATGGAGACAAAGACTCAAAGCTTTCGCTGCCGTTTGCCTTTATGCCCTTCCTGAGCTGTTTGGAAATAAGCTCCGTCAGTTTTGCCGCAAGGAGATAGGCACCGAACTTGTTGAAGTGGGTATCCTCCGAAACTGTATAGGGGTTTTTTCTGGCTGCATCATAGTCACCGGGCCAATTACCGGTTGTTGTGCCGAATTTAATGGCTGTCAGGTAATGGGCTGTTTCGTTGCCCAGTGCTTCCCCGATATTTTTAAACTCTGTAAACAGATCGAGAATAAGAACCTTCTCCTCCTTTGCAAGCTGACGCACTGCACGGATATAGGCATAATTTTCCCCACCGTGCAGACCTGCTCCGTCTGCAAGACGGTTGGAGTCCCTGTAGCTGAATCGGGGTGGTGCCGTTACCAATACGGGTATGGCACCTGCATTACGTGCAACATCTATGTATTGCTTTAAAAACCACTTATATGTACCCAGTTTACCGTCATGTGAGTAGGGATAGTAGTACTCCCCATAGGCACCAATGGTTTCATAGGCATTAATTAAAGTATGCCTGTCAATATACGTAAGGGATGAGGCAAGTGCAGCCATATACTCTGAAGGCAAAAACTTTGTTGAAATTCTCTCACCCTTAATAATGGGAAACATACCGTTTCCATCAGGTTTTCCAAGGGGTACAAAACGGTCGTACATTGTTTCGTAACCCTTTGTTTCATCATCGTTATGACAAAACTCAATAAAGAGATAGTCCCCCGCCTGTATTTCTTCTGCTATTCTGTCAAGTAAGCCCAGGTTTATAAAGGAACGGGAGCTGCGTCCTCCCTCTGCATAGTTGTGATATTCAATACCCTCAATAAAAAGATTTAAATATTGTCCCCAGCCGCCGGTAAATTCCTCCTCTGAATATTCTTTTACTATGGAATCTCCTGCCATAAAAACAGAAGGCACCCTGTCATCTTTCATTTTTATTCACCCTCAATAAAAGCACGGAGAAAAGGAACTCCCCCTTGTACCTTTTACACCGTACAAAAAATACTCTATAGCATCATTATAATAAAAATGTAGCAAATAAACAAGTACAACTTTTATTTTTACAAATTTTTACACTAAAAGGTGGTACTATATTTAAAGGGGCATACCTTGTTGAAATTGCCTCTGATAAATGTTATAATTATTCAAAAGAGTCAGGGAGGAATATTATGGGTATTATTAATTGGAAGGAAGAGCTGCTGCCATATGAACAGGCAGTTGATGAAATAATAGCTAAGTTTAACAGCCTTAAAAGGGAGTTTGATATTTCAGGCAAGCATTCCCCAATCGAGCAGGTGGAGGGCAGGGTTAAATCCATAGCCAGTATAATAGATAAGGCAAACAGACGCAGCATACCCATGGAGTCGGTATTTGATGTGCTGGAGGACATAGCAGGTATAAGGATTATATGTCGCTTTGTTGAGGATATTACAAAGGTGGTGGAGCTTATAAGGCTTCGCAGCGGCAAAGATATGACGGTCATCCAGGAGGAGGACTATGTGACCAATACAAAGGCAAGCGGCTACCGCAGTTATCATATAACGGTGGTATACCCCATAGTTACCTGTCAGGGACCTAAGGATGTCAAGTGTGAGATACAGGTGCGTACCCTTGCCATGAACTTCTGGGCTACCATTGAACACTCTCTGCGTTATAAATATGACGGTAACATGCCAAAGGAATTGCAGGAAAGACTGCAAAACTGTGCCGAGGCTGCCTTTAAGCTGGATAATGAAATGACCACCATCAGGGATGAAATGTTACAGGTACAGCGTACCATACAGACCAGGGACTTCCTTGTCAATGAAATAGTCACTAACATACATAACCTGTACTATTATGCAGGTGTTGAACAGATGAACCGCTTTAATCTGCGTTTTACGGAGCTTTGTCAGGAGGGCAGCGTGGAAAAGCTGGCGGACTTTAACCGTGAGCTGGAAACCATGGCTGATATATACAAGGTAAAGTACGTGTAATACTGTATAAAAGGAGAAATTTATGTCGCTGTTTGCCATATCCGATACACATCTCAGTTTTGCAAAGGATAAGCCAATGGATATTTTTGACCCTATCTGGAGGGATCACCCCCAAAAGATAAGGGATAACTGGCTGGCTGTAGTTAAGGAGGAGGATACCGTTCTCCTTCCCGGAGATATATCCTGGGCAATTAATTACAGGGAGTTGCAGCCTGATATGGAGTTTATTATGAGCCTGCCGGGTAAAAAGATTATCTCACCGGGTAATCATGACTACTGGTGGAACTCTACCCAACGCCTTAATGAAATGTATGAGGGCATTACCTTTGTTAAAAGCAGCTTTTATCCATACGGTGATATGGCAATTTGTGCTGCAAAGGGCTGGACCTGTCCCAATGACAGCCGCTATACCCCTCAGGATGAAAAACTCTATAACCGTGAACTGGGCAGACTTAAGCTGGCACTGGACAGCGCTGTAAATAAAGGTTATAATGACCTTATGGTAATGATGCACTTTCCCCCCACCAACGACAGGATGGAACGCAGCGGCTTTGTTGATCTCCTGGAGGAGTACGGAGTAAAGCGGGTTGTATACGGTCATCTCCATAGCAACCGCAGCCATCATTCAAGCTATCGGGGAGTGGTGAATGGTATAGATTATACCCTTGTATCCTGTGACTACAGGAATTTTGTGCCAATTAAAATATTATAATCGGAGGATAAATTTTATGTCAAACCCTATTGTAACCTTTGAAATGGAAAACGGAGATATTATCAAGGCGGAGCTTTATCCTGACATAGCTCCAAACACCGTAAAAAACTTTATAAGTCTTATTAATCACGGCTTTTATGACGGTCTTATCTTTCACAGGGTAATCCCCGGCTTTATGATTCAGGGTGGTGACCCTGAGGGATGTGGTATCGGAGGTCCCGGCTACTCTATTAAGGGAGAGTTTTCACAGAACGGATTTAAAAATGACCTTAAGCATACGGCAGGTGTTCTGTCAATGGCAAGGAGTATGAATCCTGATTCAGCCGGCTCTCAGTTCTTTATTATGCACAAGGATGCACCACACCTTGACGGTGCTTATGCTGCCTTTGGTAAGGTAATAGAGGGTATGGACGTAGTGGATAAGATCGCTCAGGTACCTACGGATTATCAGGATAAACCCTTTGATGATGTGGTTATGAAAAGCGTAAGCGTTGAGCAGTTTGGCGTTGTATACGACGAGCCGGAAACCTGCTGATTGTTTTTCTTCAGTCCGCTGTATGCCCCTGGCATGGCGGACTGTTTTTTATAGATGTGGACAAATTCACCTGCCTCGGATATAATTAAGTTATTGTAAAGGGATGGGATTGTATGGATTTTACCGATAAGGAAATACGCAGGCTTGAAAAACGCAGGGGCCGTGGAAACAGACCAGAAAGCAGCCTTGAAAAACGCATAAGGGAAAAGATACCCCAGGGCTTAAGTGATAAACTGACAGATGTATTTACGGCTGCCTTCAGGTTTTTACTGGAAAAGGGTACCTCTGTTATTACCAAAACCTATGACAGGGATGCCATAGAGGCGGAGCTTCAGGTTTATACCCACCTTTTTGAAAAGGAAACTACCCCCAAAAACTGGAAAAGGCTTAAATCCGGCGGAAACAGACGCCGTCTTGTGGATTCTGCAATTACCACAGCCGAGGGGGCTATCCCGGGAATATTGGGTATAGGTCTTCCGGATATACCTTTGTTTGCGGCCTTCATTTTACGTGGGGTCTATGAAACTGCCCTGACCTATGGCTTTGACTGCAACAGGCAGGAGGAGAGATACTTTGCCCTTAAGCTTATTGAGGGGGCTATGGTAAGGGGTAAGGCTCAGCAGACTGCTATTACAGGTATTAAACGCAGCAGCAGGCTTATTGCAGCAGGGGATAGGGATTGTTTTGATATTGAGGCACAGCTGAGAAGGACTTCCCATGCCCTTTCAGAGGCGATGCTTGTTGCCAAGTTTATACAGGGTATACCCCTTGTGGGAGTGGTGGGAGGTGCCTATAACCTTGCCACATACAGGCGTATTACAGCCTTTGCCCAGAGGGAATACCAGTTAAGATACTTATATAAGGTCAGGAAGTGATACGATATGGATAATATTCAGCTGCCTCTGCCGGTAAGCTATATAATTTCATCCCTGAACAGGGCAGGCTTTGAGGCGTATATAGTAGGAGGCTGTGTCAGGGATTATCTTCTGGGTAAGCCCCCAAAGGACTGGGATATTACCACCTCTGCCCTCCCTGAACAGGTTAAGGCTATCTTTCCCCATACCTATGATACAGGTATAGAGCATGGTACGGTTACGGTGCTTGTTGATAAGACGGGCTATGAGGTGACTACCTACAGAATAGACGGGGAGTATAAGGATAACAGACATCCTGAAAGTGTTGTATTCACAAATAAGCTTACAGGAGATCTTGCCCGCAGGGATTTTACAATGAATGCCATTGCCTATAACGACAGTGAGGGGTTTGTGGATGAATTCGGTGGCATTGAGGACCTGCGAAAAGGTCTTATCCGTGCAGTAAGAAATCCCTCCGAACGATTCAGGGAGGATGCCCTTAGGATGATGCGTGCCCTTAGATTTTCAGCCCAGCTGGGTTTTGAGATAGAAGAAAATACAAGGCTTGCCATACGGGAAAATGCAGGGCTTATAAAAAATATCAGCAGGGAAAGGATAAGAGATGAGCTTATTAAACTTATCCTTTCGGATAATCCCCTTAATATATATCAGGTCAGGGAGGAGGGGCTTATGGATTATTTTATGCCTGAGCTGTCCTCTGTACTTGAGGACAGGCGGACAGAGCTTACCTCATGCCTTCCTGTAACAAAGGCTGATGTGGTAATACGTCTTGCACTGCTTTTCCATAGCCTTGACAGAAATGTGGAAAACAGGCTTTTAAGGGAGCTAAGGCTTGACAATAAAACCATAAAGGATGTTATTACCCTTTCAGGATATATGAATACCACACCTGACCCTACACCCTATGGAGTACGCAGACTTGTAAGTGAAACCTCCGCCGATATGGCGGAAAAGGTTATCTATATGTGGGGGATTTCAGGCTATGATAATGAAAGCAGTCAGGCAGGACAGGTGCTTGAAGGGGTTATTGCTGATGGTGATTGCTGTTCAATGGCTGACCTTGCAGTAAAGGGTGAGGATCTTATACAGGCAGGTATACCAAGGGGTAAACAGCTTGGAGATATTCTCAGGAGCTGTCTTGACGAGGTGTTAAGGGAGCCTGGGCATAATAACAGGGACTGCCTTATCAACAGGGCTGTTGAGATGATGGGAGGAAAATGAAATGTACGCACTTATTACGGGAGCAAGCAGTGGTATAGGCAGAGAAATTGCTATTCAGCTTGCAAAGAGGGGTTACGGGCTTATACTTGTGGCAAGGAATAAAGGGGCCCTTGAGGAGCTTGCCCATAGCCTTGATACAAAGACGGTGGTTATAGCCCTTGATCTTTCCAAAGAAAAAAACTGCATTAAACTGTACCATATACTCAGGGATAAGCCCATAGATATACTGGTAAACAATGCGGGTTTTGGCTGTTACGGTGAATTTGCGGGAACAAAGCTGTCAACGGAGCTTAATATGATAGGCCTTAATGTATGTGCCCTTCATATTCTCACAAAACTTTTTTTAAGAAAGATGCTCAGGGAGGGCAGGGGATATATTCTCAATGTTGCAAGCCTTGCGGCCTTTGCCCCGGGGCCTTATATGGCAACCTATTACGCAACAAAGAGCTATGTCCTTAAGCTTACGGAATCCATAGCAGCAGAGCTGAAACATAAAAGCAGGTCGGTCAGTATTTCTGCTTTTTGTCCCGGCCCTGTATCAACGGATTTTAATAACAGGGCAGGTGTAAGCTTCAGTATGAAGCCTATTGACAGTTCTCTGGCGGCACGTACCGCTTTAAAGGGTATGTTTGAAAGGAAACGGGTTATATTCCCAAGACCTGTAGATGCCGCTACAGCCATGGTGGCAAAAACTGCTCCATCCGGTCTTGTTGCAGCGGTATGCAGACATATACAAAAGAAAAAGCTTAAGTAATAAAGGAGATGTATACAAATGTCAAGGATATATGAAAGTCTTTCGGAGCTTATAGGTAAAACCCCCCTTCTCCGCCTTAACAGGTTTACAGCTGTTATGGGCTGTGAGGCAGATATTCTGGCTAAGCTGGAATACTTTAATCCCGCAGGCAGCAGTAAGGACAGGGTTGCTCTTAATATGGTTCTTGAGGCTGAAAAGCGTGGCGATTTAAAGGAGGGCTCTGTTATTATTGAGCCCACAAGCGGTAATACGGGTATCGGTCTTGCAAGCGTTGCGGCTGCAAGGGGATACAGAGCCATATTTACCATGCCCGATACCATGAGTGTTGAAAGACGCAGCCTCCTTAAGGCCTATGGCGCCGAGGTGGTGCTTACAGAAGGGGCAAAGGGTATGGCAGGTGCCATAGAAAAGGCTGATGAGCTGGCTAAGGAGATAGATGGTGCATTTATTCCGGGACAGTTTGTAAACAAGGATAATCCCCAGGC
>CASFCZ010000035.1 GCA_949293325.1 uncultured Eubacteriales bacterium
CTCAAAAACTGCATTTATTTATGCGATGAAGGGGTACCTGATGATCCAAAAAGACATACAGGTACATTAGTGGGTATTTATGCTAATGGCGGCGGTACAGACAGCCGTATTCCTGCTGACTTTGACTATTTCAGATATCAAAACTATTGAGAAATAATTTAACTATTATATTTAAAAATGCAGATACAATGAAATAAATTCAAATGTATCTGCATTTTTAGTGTAAATATAAAAGGCGACAGTTTTTCTCTGCCGCCAAAATATCAGTTCTGTTCACGCCATTTAGCAAGTCTGTCTCCAAGTCCAATAACCTGAACCCAAGCGTAAAACCTTGGGTCATTAATAAACTCATGGCATATTTCCTTCAATTCACCAACATTCATCTGAATATATGATGTGAAGGTATTAATATCAGCAAAAGGTATACCATCCATAAGGTATACAGTCTGACCGGAAAGCAAATAATCAAGCTTAAAAGCAAGTATAGAAGCATCCTCACCATTTACTGCATCATTTGTAACTTCGGTTATCTTTGCAATGGTTGCATCATCAGCGCCTCTGAATTGTTCATATGCAAGCAAAGCGCCATCAGCAAGGGCTGTTTTATATATTTCCTTGTCATCTGCTCTCTTCATTCCATCAGCAAAAGCTTCAAAACTTTCTGACTTAAGGCCCTTCCAACAGAACGGAAGCTCAGGGCAAACAAAATAAAGCAACCTATATAGGGCATTATCCGGCTCTTCATTTAAAATTTCCTTAACCGTTTCAAATATACCTTCATCCCCTATTTCAACAAACTCAAGAAATTCCGGTGTTTTAATAGCTTCAAGTGCCTCAGTCCAGTTATCAGAAAAGGCATAAACCAAGGACTTAAGGTCTGTATACTTTTCATCCTTAAATATGAAGAAGTTTTCAGGTGGAATATAAACAAAGTTATCCACTACCTCTACTTCCTCACCTGCAAGAGCCTTCTCAAGTTCTTCAGCACCCCACCTTGTTTCATAATCCTTAACGGTAAGACCTTCAATAATAGTCTTTAATGCAGGACTTACCATAGGAGGCAGGCTGAACTGTATAGTTGATGCAGTCTTAAGCATATTACGCTTATTCATTCCATCAAAAGGATTTTTTCCTGTAATAAGTTGTACAAGAGAAACACCCAAAGAATAGAAATCCGCCTTACTGTCATATATACCATTTGCCACTTCAGGAGGAAGATAATTCATAGCTATTTCTTTGCCACAATCACCTATATGTGATATATCAACTCCAAAATCACCCAGAAGAACATCATCACCCATTGGATTATAAAAAATGTTTGTGGGCTTTACGTGTCCATGAATAATCCCCAGATCGTGAATAGCCTTAAGAGCATCAAGAATCCCTGGAATAATCATCTCCAAAATGATTTTATCGTTAACAGGCTTTGACATTATATTTTTTTCAAAGTTAGGCATAATCTGGCAAAGATGGTTATTATAAATTGTCTGATCCATCTTTTTGATAATATGTGATGAAGAAATTTTACGCTGCTTATCCAGAACCTCTTTTTGTGGCATTTTATCATCATAATAGATTTTTGCAGCACATATCCAACCATCATAATCACACATAAAAGTTGCCGCTTCACCATTATCAGGATTGATAACTGATTTTAAAACATATCTGTTACCTATTTTATCTCCAAGCTTAACATCTTCAAATTTTAATTCAGCTGACATTTCAACATCACCTCCTTAATTTGTCTTAAAACAAAGAACATTGTTCTTAAGTAATTTATCAATGCGCGCATACAGCTTCATATTTTTACCTACCATCTTAGTGTCGCGATCAACTATGGTAGTTATTTCCTTTTCTAGCTCTGCAAGCTCATCATTCATCTTCTTTTCAAGCTCTTTCTTCTTTGCTGTATAAGTACTCTTTGCACTACCGCCAAGGAGTTTACCCTTAAGTCCCTGTTTCTGACTATAATACTCTTTCTCAAGAGCCATAATCTCATCAAAGGATTCCTTCTCAAGTCGCTCCTTTTCTTCAGCAAGTCTTCTATCCTTGTTAAGCTCAAGATTAGAACATTTATTATAAACTTTTTTAAGGAAACTTACTACATCAAACTTGAAAAATCTCGTAAGAAGAGATGCCTTTTCATCATAGTTATCCATTGAGTTCATAAGTTCTCTCAAACGGCTTATATCAGGCAGATCCTTTTCTTCATAAAGTCTTTCGTCAAAATCCTTAAGTAGACTGTATATCTTTTCCACAAGAGAAAGGTCATATTCTACCATCTGTACGGATAAAAGAGTACCTCTCTTTTCAAAGCCCCTTATTTTTTCAAGTTCACCTTTAATAATTTCAATTTCGGGGCCAGGTTCAGCACCGTCATCTATATTCTTTAAAGCATACTTGATTCTGTAATATTCAAAACGTTTGTTAAGATAAGCACTTGGGTTGCAGCCCGTAAATATGTAGTTTTTACCTTCTTCCATTACCATCTTTGCCTCAGCGATAATATCGTCTGGCTGAGTTTTAGGTACGTCATCGGAAAATAGCTTTACTGTTGCAGGTATCTGTTCTTCCAGAGCAACATCATCCTCATAAACGGCTTCATATGGATTTTCATAATTGCTACCCTCAGCATATCCAACCATAGCTTTGACATTATCCTCGGTATCAACCTTACGTATACCTACCGTAACCTCATGTTTTGGTGTCTCAGTCTGAACAGTTTGCTCATCATTATTAACAGGTTTCGTTACCGAAGGTACAGGTGGTATAACCTTTTCTTGACGGACAGGTATCTCTGGAGCGTGTATTTCAACAGTCTTTGGCTGTGGTTCTGCTATCTTCACCTCAGGAATTTCCTCCTCAGGTTCCTCATATGGTATAAGAATTTCAGCATCACTGTAGGACTTAAGTTTAGCTATGTCATCATCCAACAAAAAGAACTCATCAATAATACTGTGTGCTGATTCAACAGCCGCAATATTTTGTCTGAGTCGTTCAAATTCGTGTGACTTTGAAAGTGGAGTAACCGTACCATCCTTAACAATGGAATATTCCTCCACACTATGATAGAAACTCAGCATATCTGATACATAGGATTTTGCAATTTCAAGTACACTGGCTTTATTATCATTTAACATTTCAAGCAATGAAAGTGCTTTTTTGATTTCCATTTTGTTCACCTCCGGGATAATTAACGGATACACGTACATCTTTCCCCTACCGGTATCCTTTCAAAGTGATATAATAGACAAAAATAAGTCCAATATATCAAATTATCATAAGATAATAATAGCACTTTAAACCTAAATCGTCAAATAAAAAATGCACCTATTAACAAAAAATTCACGAAATACATTTTATAATTATTATTTTATAACTATTTATTTGTAAATTTTGCCTTTTCGTATCTGTTTTTATTACATATTTAAACATACATCAACATCTACATTTGACAAATCTGCTTTCCCAGTTAAAATTATACCATTTTTTTCAAATGATCTTTTCATTTTAATCAAATCACAGCCTTCATCTGCCAGTATTTTAATTCCTGATAAAGCCTCTTTTTCTATTTTTTCACTGCAAATATCTAAAACTTCCTCTGAAAGATTTTCAATACCATCCTCTGTACTTAGTCTTATAATAATCCTCTCTGGTTCAACATCAATATCTTTTTTACTGAATCTGACAAAGCAGGGTCCATTTTTTGTTTGAATATTAATATTTCCTGTCCCACCATCATCATTAAGCCAACTGACCTGTCTCATTTCTTCTTTACTTAATTTTCTTACTGCTATGCCTTCTGACATAAGGACACCTCCTTCAATATCAAAACTGTCATTTTCAGCATTTATAAGTGGAATCAGAATATTACCCCCTTCCCTCAGAGCAATACATAATTTATCAAGCTCAACTGGTTTTACATCTTTATGACTCCTATAATATTCACCTATAAATTCAGAAACATCCTTTTCAGCCTTTTTCCCTTCCATTACAGCTGCCGGATCATCTGATGCCATAACGATTACCCTACGGCTAACACCTGTATCCTTTTCCATAAAATCAACTATTTCATTAACTACAGTTTTGTCAGAAAAACCTGATATATCTACAATGCAAAGACTTGTATGTCCAAAAAATAATTTTCCCGGACACTTTGCACTTACATCTTCAAGAGCTACTGCAATACTCTCACCATTTCCCTCTGACACAAATTTATTTTTTTCATTGGTATCTTCACCACTGTTACCTTCCGCAGTAAGGACATACACCTTATAGCCTTTATCAAAGCCAACGGCTGTAACAAACTCTCTATCCTCAGGCTCAATACCACATCCACACAATATTAAAGACAATATAAGGCTAACCCATATTGCTGCTTTCATTTTTCCTACCCTCCAATAATGATGCCGCAAACAGTACAATTGGTATCACAAACAGATATATACTTTCCGTTACTGTTACTGTTGTAACAAGATAATAGTATGTTCTTTCTCCACTATCAGGCAGAATTCCTATCAGTATTATAACAACAGCACAAATAAACATAGAAGGCTTAAAATTAATACCAAAACTTTCTTCTGCACATAGAGCACTGTTATACAATACCGTACTTATTGCAAAAAACATACCAACTGTCCATATACCCATCATTAAACCCTCCTGTCTTTCTATGAAAGATGCTGGAAGGCTGACACTATACATCATTTCGAGCACCGAAAATGTAAGGTCTGCCATTTGAGGCGCCCCAAACCTGATAAGAGTAAGTGCAAATACAAGTGTGAAAATCACACCGGAAACAATAACAGCAGACAGTGTATTTCTTTTCAAACATTTTTTATCTTTGATATGGGGTGAGGCAATAAGTAGATACTCCAGAGGATAAAACCAGAATAATATAACAGCTACCGCCTTTGTAATATTTGAGCCATTTTCCTCCAGGATTGGCAGCAATTCATCAACTCTTCCTCCATTTACTCCACAAATAAGTATAAATCCAACAACACCTATTAAAGGCAATATAAATATCTCAGCCAGTCTTGCTCTTACCTCTCTGCCCTTATAGGCTGCATAAAGTCCCACTGACAGCATTGCCACCATAATTGCCAATCCAGGAATATCTCCTTCCATTATATCCGTAAGGCTTTCTGCAAAAAGTCTTAGGCAAAGTCCTCCGAAAACAACTGATTTAGCAATAAATCCCCATATAATAAGTCTTGCAGGAAAATTTCCAAAAGCACTGCGACAGCAATCAAAAAAATCCTCTCCTTTATATTTTTCCATAACCATTGTTATAAATACAGAATATATGGCTGCCACAACGGTTGCACCAAGCAATGCCACAAAACCATCTCTCCATGCAAAACTAATGGCAAGCTGCGGTATTATTACAAATCCTACTCCGATTATATTAAGTATAGTTAAGGCACATACCTGTCTTGAGCTTATTATCCCCTTATCCATTTTTCTCCCTGCCTTTACTGAATACAGTCTTTTTCATTTTATTTAATGGTACCCTTATCAAACCATCCCTTAACTCTCCAATGCCTTTTGTAGCTGCAAATGGATATATATAAGGTATTCCAAAGCTTTTAAGGGAGCAAAGATGTGCAAACACCAGAATTATACCCAAAAACCAGCCAAAAAGGCCTAAAGCTGAGCTTAAGACTATAAGAAGATACTTTATAAGTCTATAGGCTGAAACCAGTGAAATATTAGGTATAGCAAAACTACATATTCCCGTCAAGGCAACAATAATAACCACCATGGGACTTACTAACCCTGCTTCTACAGCAGCCTGTCCTATAATAATTCCACCAACTATACCAAGGGTACTACCTATACTTGATGGTAAACGTATACCCGCTTCACGCAAAGCCTCAAATGCAAGTTCCATAAAAATAACTTCAGCTATAGTTGGTATAGGCACTGTGGCTCTTGCGCCTGCCAGCTTAAAGGCAAGAGCCCCTGCTATCATAGAGGGCTGATAAAGGGTAACTGCAATATAAAGACCAGGGAGAGAAAATGCAAAAAAACCTGCCAAATACCTGATAAGGCGTACAAAGCTCATAATCTCCCATCGCTGATAGTAATCCTCAGATGCCTGATAAAAACTCGCAAGTACAACCGGCACAAGCATAACAAAAGGTGAATTATCCACCACAACAGCTATTCGACCCTCAAGAATCTCTGCCGCTGCCTTATCGGGTCTTTCTGTCAGCTGTACCAATGGGAAAGGAGATGATTTATTATCCTCTATATACTGCTCAATATACCCGCTATCAAGTGCTGCATCAATATCTATCTTTTCCAGTCGATCTATAAGCTCTGTAAGTATATCTTCCCTTACCGTTCCCTTTAAATACATAACGGCAACATCTGTTTTACTTCGCCTGCCTATCTTCATCTGTTTGCATTTAAGGTTAATATCCCTTATTCTCCTGCGAATAAGGACGGTATTTATTCTAATGGACTCAGCAAAAGCCTCTTTAGGTCCCTGTACGGCAATTTCATTTTCTGGCTTGTCCACTCCCCTTTTGGGAAAGCCCTTTGTTGAGATAATTATTGCCTTATCATAGCCGTCAATGAGAAGCATGCTGTTGCCTGCCATTACTTCATCTATTGCTTCACGTATATT
>CASFCZ010000036.1 GCA_949293325.1 uncultured Eubacteriales bacterium
CCTATCCCTGCTCTCCTTGCAGGTGCAGGTCTTCATCATCATCTTATACGTATGGGTACCCGTATGAAGGTCAGTATTGTGCTTGAAACAGGTGAACCAAGGGAGGTACATCATTTCGCGGTACTTCTTGGCTATGGTGTAAATGCAGTTAATCCTTATCTTGCTTATGAAACAATAAGGGATATGGCTGATAATGATTATGTTTCAAAGCCTGCCGATGAGGCTGTTGAGATATATCGTAAGGCAGTTACAAAGGGTATAGTAAAGATTATGTCCAAGATGGGTATATCTACTATACAGAGTTATATGGGTGCACAGATTTTTGAGGCACTTGGTATAAGTGAGGCTGTTGTTGATAAGTACTTTACAGGTACTGTAACACGTATCGGTGGTATAGGTCTTAAGCAGATAGATCAGGAAGCTAAGATGCGTCATGAAAATGCCTTTGATCCATTACATCAGACAGATGCTCTTGATGTAGGCGGTAACTATAAGTGGCGTAAGAATGGTGAGTACCATATGTACAACCCACGCTCAATTTATTTGCTGCAAAAGGCATGCCGTGAGGGAGATTATAAGCTCTTTAAGGAATATACAAAGCTGATGGATGATACTACAGAACAGCTTTGCACCATAAGAGGTCTCCTTGACATACGTACAGTAGACAAGCCTATTAATATAGATGAGGTTGAATCTGTAGATTCTATTGTAAAGCGTTTTAAAACAGGTGCTATGAGTTATGGTTCAATCTCCAAGGAAGCCCATGAATGTATGGCTATTGCCATGAACCGTTTAGGAGGCAAGTCCAATACAGGTGAGGGTGGTGAGGAGGAAGAACGTTTTACTCCTGATGAAAACGGTGACTCACGGTGTTCGGCAATTAAGCAGGTTGCTTCCGGTCGTTTTGGTGTAACTATTAATTATTTGCAGAATGCTATTGAGATACAGATAAAGATGGCACAGGGTGCAAAGCCCGGTGAAGGTGGACACCTGCCAGGTAAGAAGGTTTATCCTTGGATAGCAAAGGCAAGACACTCAACTCCTGGTGTAAGTCTTATTTCACCTCCACCTCATCATGATATATATTCCATTGAGGATCTTGCACAGCTTATTCATGACCTTAAAAATGCAAATACCAATGCACGTATTTCCGTTAAGCTTGTATCAGAAGCCGGCGTAGGTACTATAGCTGTAGGTGTTGCCAAGGGTCGTGCAGATGTTATTCTTATAAGCGGCTATGACGGTGGTACAGGTGCAGCACCACGTACCTCTACACGTCATGCAGGTTTGCCTTGGGAGCTTGGCGTTGCCGAAACTCATCAGGCACTGCTTATGAATAATTTACGTAATCGTGTTGTTATTGAAACAGATGGTAAGCTTCTTACAGGTCGTGACCTTGCAGTTGCATGTCTCCTCGGAGCTGAGGAATTCGGCTTTGCAACAGGTCCTCTTATCACTATGGGTTGTGTAATGATGAGAGTTTGTAACCTTGATACCTGTCCTGTAGGTGTGGCTACACAAAATCCTGCTCTTCGTGCCAAGTTTATGGGTAAGCCTGAGTATGTTGAAAACTTTATGCGTTTTATCGCACAGGATCTGCGTGAGTGGATGGCTAAGATTGGCGTTAAAACAATAAATGAGATGATAGGTCACGTTGAAAAGCTTACTCCTAAGAAGCTTGATCATTGGAAAGCTAAGGATGTAGATCTTACAAGCGTACTTTATCAGCCTAAGATCTGTTCAAATGATTCAGAGCGTTACTTTAACGTTAAGCAGGATCATGAGCTTGAAAAGTGCCTTGATGTAAATGCACTTGTACGTATTTGTACTCCTGCTATCAAGTACGGTAAGGAAATATCAGCTTCCCTTGCTATAGGTAATGTAGACCGTGTCTGCGGTACAATCCTTTCAGGAGAAATCACTAAAAAGTACGGTGCAAAGGGATTACCTGATGATACCATTAATCTTAATTTTGTGGGTTCAGCAGGTCAGAGTTTCGGCGCATTCCAGACACATGGTGTAACCATGAAGCTGGAGGGTGACTCAAACGACTATATCGGTAAGGGTCTTTCAGGTGGTAAGATTATCGTTGTACCTCCTAAGAAAGCTAAGTTTACAGCTGAAGATAACGTTATCATAGGTAATGTTGCTTTCTATGGTGCTATCGAAGGCGAGGCTTATATAGACGGTATGGCAGGTGAGCGTTTCTGTGTAAGAAATTCCGGTATAACTGCTGTTGTTGACGGTGTAGGTCAGCATGGTTGTGAATATATGACAGGTGGTAGAGTAGCTATACTTGGTAAGACAGGAAGAAACTTCGGCGCAGGTATGAGCGGCGGTGTAGCTTATGTTTATAACTACGGCGGTGATTTTGAAAGCCGTTGCAACAAGGGTCTTGTTCTTATTGAGGAAATGACAAATGCGGAAGATATTGCAGAGCTTAAGACTATGATTGAAAATCACCTGAAGTATACGGGCTCCAAGAGGGCTAAGTACCTTCTTGAAAACTGGGATACAGAGGCACATAACTTCCTTAAGGTTATTCCAAAGGCATACAAGGAAATGATTGAGGAAATTAAGAAGTGTAAGGATTCAGGCATGAATGATGAAGATGCTGTTATGGATGCGTTTTTACTGGTTAGCAAAAACACAACCTTTAAAAGACCGGAAAGGAGTGCTGTAAATGGGTAAGCCAACAGGTTTTTTGGAATATGAAAGACGACTCCCTGCTGATAGACCACCTGAGGAGCGTATAAAGGACTGGGACGAGTTTCATACTCATTTTGACGATGAAGCGTTAAGAGAGCAGGGGGCACGCTGTATGAATTGTGGCGTTCCCTTCTGCCACACAGGACTTCCTCTTGAGGGTGGCTGTCCTTTATATAACCTTATTCCTGAGTGGAATGATCTTGTATATCATGGTAAATATGAGGAGGCATACAGACGTTTGTCAAAGACAAGTAACTTCCCTGAATTTACGGGAAGGGTATGTCCTGCACTCTGTGAGGGTTCATGTGTGCTGGGTATGCACGAACCTTCAGTTACAACAAAAAACATTGAAGTTCATATAATTGACAAGATGTTTGAAGAGGGTAAGGTTGTTCCACGTATACCTAAAAAGTCAACCGAAAAGCGTGTAGCTGTAATCGGTTCGGGACCCTCCGGTCTTGCCTGTGCAGATGTACTTAATCAGCTTGGTCATAAGGTAACCGTTTTTGAAAGAAGTGACCGTATAGGTGGCCTGCTTATGTATGGTATACCTAATATGAAACTGGATAAAAAGGTGGTTCAGCGTCGTGTTGATATACTTGCAAAGGAGGGTATAACCTTTGTTACCAATACAGAGATCGGTAAAAACTATCCTGCAACAAAGATAATCAATGAATACGATGCAGTTGTACTTTGCTGCGGTGCTACCAAGCCACGTGATTTAAATGCGGAAGGCAGAGACTGCAACGGTATATACTTTGCAGTTGACTTTCTTAAGGCCAATACAAAAAGCCTTCTTGATTCAAATCATCAGGACAGAAACTTTATTTCTGCAGAGGGCAAGGATGTTATTATAATCGGCGGCGGTGATACAGGTACAGACTGTGTTGCAACTTCTATACGTCACGGTTGTAAGAGTGTTAATCAGATAGAGATTATGCCTGAGCTGCCTGAACATCGTACAGCAGCTAATCACTGGCCACAGTGGCCTCGAATCAAAAAGGTGGACTATGGTCAGGAGGAGGCTATCTACCTCTATGGTAAGGATCCACGCAATTACCTTACTACTGTAACTAAGGTAGTAAGCGATGACAATAACAACATTAAGGAAGTACATACCGTTAATGTTGACTGGAAGACTGTCAACGGCAGAATGACACCTGTACCCGTTGAGGGTAGTGAAAAGGTATGGCCATGTCAGCTTCTGCTTATTGCAATGGGCTTTTTAGGTCCGGAAAATACACTTATCAAGCAATTCTCCCTTGATACTGATGCAAGGGGAAATGTTAAGGCTGAGGAGGGCAAGTATGCCACAAGTCTTAAGGGTGTATTTGCCGCAGGTGATATGCGCCGTGGACAGAGCCTTGTTGTATGGGCTATACATGAGGGTCGTGAGGCGGCTAAGGCTGTTGATGAGTACCTTAGTAACAGATAATATGTTGTAAATAAATATCCCTTAAGTGATTGTCACTTAAGGGATATTTTAATTGTATAGGAATAACTCAACTAGCCAGATGTACAAATAATAAAAATGAGGCATCTTTAGATTGATAACAATAGCTTAGTATATACAATGTGGAAATGTAAATATCATAGTGTGTGTGCACTAAAATAAGCCACCTATATGGATAATGATGGCATTAAATAAGGATATTTAGAGCCGATTGGCAGTGGCTATCGGTGAGACTAATCTGTGATATTTTTTGGCATCATGAATATATAACATAAGAGTAAACCACCGGCTAAGCCGGTGGTTCAGCGTGTCGAAAAAGTCGACACGCTTGCAAGAAATGCACACATTTCTTGCAGTAGGGGTACTAGTGTACCCACCATAGAAAGTAGTGAACCGTTCCTCAAGGGGATTACCCCCCTTGAGGAACTCTCACTATACCCTCGAGCGGGCAAAGCCCGCCCTGCGGATTAAAGTCTGCGACGCTTTAAGTTACCTAAAAATGCAGGCTAGACATTTATTTAATTCAAAAATCCATCGTTTTACAGGTTTATTGACAGTCTTAACCACCGGCTTAGCCAGTGGTTATAATTTACATTTTATTGCTGTTTTTCAGTATAAGGGCTATCTTAACACATTCGATACATACAACCATTGTATATTCGCCTTTTTCAATAATATATGGGTCTCCGTCACGGCGCACTACAACGGCCTCTGTCATCTTTTCCCCTTCCTTACCGTAACCTACGAAGTAGGTTCCTTCCAGTTCCCTGATATACCAGTTGCAGGTAGTGGCTGTCTTTATATAATAATCCTCGCTGCATCCAAAAAACTGCATAAGATCTCTTTTAGCTTGTATAAAGTCAGGTACGTATTTTTTCATATCAATGTTTTCCTTTGTCTAGTATTTTCTTTAAATATTTGCCTGTATATGAATTCTCACATTTACATATTTCCTCCGGTGTACCTGTGGCAACTATGGTTCCGCCGCCATCTCCACCTTCGGGACCTAAGTCAACAATAAAGTCAGCTGTCTTAATTACATCAAGATTATGCTCAATAACAATAACTGTATTGCCGCCATCTGTAAGCCTTTGCAATATGTCTATCAGCTTACGTACATCGTAGCTGTGGAGACCTGTGGTAGGCTCATCCAGGACATATACTGTTTTGCCTGTACTGCGTCTGCTTAACTCCGTGGCAAGCTTAACCCTTTGAGCTTCTCCTCCGGATAGGGTGGTGGAGCTTTGCCCCAGTCTGATATATCCAAGGCCCACCGCCTTTATGGTTTCAAGTTTAGCTTTGATCTTTGGAATGTTTTCAAAGAATGTAAGGGCTTCGTCAACTGTCATATCCAGAACATCGGCTATGGTTTTATTTTTGTACTTAACCTCAAGGGTTTCTCTGTTATAACGTTTGCCGCCGCATACCTCACAGGGAACAAATATATCTGGCAGGAAGTGCATTTCTATCTTGATAATACCATCGCCTGCACAGGCTTCGCAGCGACCGCCCTTTGTATTAAAGCTAAAGCGTCCCTTTTGAAATCCCCTTACCTTTGCGTCAGGAGTCTGGGCAAAGAGATCTCTGATAAGGTCAAAAAGCCCTGTATAGGTTGCGGGGTTTGAACGTGGTGTTCTGCCAATGGGGCTCTGATCTATGGCAATTACCTTATCAAGTTTATCAAGCCCTGTTATTTCTTTACATTTTCCTGGTTTTATTTTGGCACGGTTAAGGTATCTGGCAAGGTACTTGTATATTACCTGATTTACCAGTGAGCTTTTGCCTGAACCAGATACACCTGTTACACAGATAAATGTGCCAAGGGGCAGCTTGACATTTACGTTTTTTAAATTGTTTTCGGCAGCTCCCTTTACAGTAAGAAAGCTTCCGTTTCCTTTTCTACGTTTCTGTGGCAGAGTGATTTCCTCTCTGCCGCTGAGAAAGGCACCTGTCACAGAGCGTTCACATTTAAGGATGCCTTCATAATCACCTGCGTAGACTACCTCTCCACCATGAGTACCTGCATATGGACCAATGTCCACAATATAGTCGGATGCACGCATGGTGTCCTCATCGTGTTCAACTACAATCAGGGTATTTCCCAATTCCTGCAAATGACGAAGAGTAGCAAGGAGCTTGTCATTATCCCTCTGATGAAGACCTATACTTGGCTCATCAAGGATATAAAGTACCCCCATAAGGCCTGAACCTATCTGTGTGGCGAGCCTTATTCGCTGGGATTCTCCACCTGAAAGGGTACCTGCTGTTCTTGATAGGGTAAGGTATTCAAGACCTACAGATGAAAGAAAACTCAGCCTTGCCCTTATTTCCTTAAGTATCAGATCTCCTATGGCAAGTTGTCTTTCAGTAAATTCCGTTTCGTTGAAAAATTTAATAATATTCTTGATAGACATTTCCGTGACATCTGAAATGCTTTTATCTGCTATTTTTACAGCAAGTATTTCAGGGCGAAGGCGTTTGCCACCACAGGTAGGACAGGTTATATTTGTCATATACTGTTCAAATTCCTCCTGCCTGCTGTAGTCGTTGGAATTTTCTGTATAACGCCTTTTAAGGTTGTTTATTATTCCCTCAAATTCATAGGGATAGTATTTTGTGGTACCTCCGCTGATGTATGATACTTTTATTATTTCTTTATCACCATACATAAGGATTTTTGTTATCTCATCAGGCAAATCCTTATAGGGGGTGTCCATGCTGAAGCCATATTTTTCAGAGAGAGCGGTAAAAATGGAGTTACTCATTGAACCGGGAGAATTAACGGAGTTCCATCCATTTACATTAATCGCTCCTTCATTTAAACTAAGATCCTTGTTTGGAACTATAAGATCCTCATCAAATATAAGCTTAACTCCCAGTCCTGTACAGTCGGGACAGGCTCCTGAGGGGTTGTTGAATGAGAACATACGTGGTTCTATTTCTTCAATGCTGATGCCACAGTCAGGGCATGCAAAGCTCTGGCTGAATGTTATCTCCTTATCTCCTATTACATCAACAATCAACAGGCCTCCCGAAAGGGCAGAGGCAGTATCTATAGAGCCGGAAAGCCTTTGCTGTATTTCAGGCTTTACCACAAGTCTGTCAACAATTATTTCGATATTGTGCTTTTTGTTTTTTTCAAGTTTTATTTCTTCACTCAGGTCGTAAATATTGCCATCAACCCGGACACGTACATATCCGCTTCTTTTGGCATCCTCAAGGAGTTTTGCATGCTCTCCTTTTCTGCCACGAACTACAGGTGCAAGCAACTGTATCTTTGTACCTTCAGGCAGCTCAAGTATCCTGTCAACTATCTGATCAACTGTCTGCTTTTGTATTACTTTACCACACTTGGGACAGTGGGGTACACCTATACGGGCAAAGAGAAGCCTCAGATAGTCATATATCTCCGTTACTGTGCCTACAGTGGAACGGGGGTTGTTATTGGTGGTTTTCTGATCAATGGAAATTGCAGGAGAAAGTCCGTCTATACTCTCCACATCAGGTTTTTCCATCTGACCTAAAAATTGACGTGCATAGGAAGACAAACTTTCCACATAGCGCCTTTGACCCTCTGCATATATGGTGTCAAAGGCAAGGCTGGATTTACCTGAGCCGCTTACTCCTGTAAACACTACCAGTTTGTCACGGGGTATTTCCAGATTGATATTTTTCAGGTTGTTTTCCTTTGCTCCTCTGATTATTATTTTATCATTATTCATAATTTCATCCCGTTATAATAAACT
The DNA here is from genome assembly GCA_949293325.1 of uncultured Eubacteriales bacterium. Classification (GTDB taxonomy): domain Bacteria; phylum Bacillota; class Clostridia; order Lachnospirales; family CAG-274; genus CALWRD01. Next base: position 7,909 of record CASFCZ010000036.1, read on the forward strand.
AAGCTTTTTTAACTCAATTATTTCATCACGTAACTGTGCAGCCTGCTCAAACTGAAGCTCTGCGGCGGCAGCACGCATCTTCTTTTCAAGCTGGGCTATAGCTTTTAACAATTCATCACGGCTCATTGACTCAGGATCCTTTTCAAGGTTTGTATGCTTTTTACCTGTTACTGCCTCAGTTGCTTTTATTATCTCGTGTACCTTTTTGGTAATGGTCTTTGGTACTATGCCGTGTTCCTTGTTATATGCCTCCTGTATATTACGGCGGCGATTGGTTTCGTTTATTGCTTTACGCATGGAGTCTGTTATAACATCTGCATACATTATAACATGTCCCTCTGCATTTCTTGCAGCCCTGCCTATGGTCTGTATAAGGGAGGTTTCTGAACGCAAAAATCCTTCCTTATCTGCATCAAGTATGGCAACAAGGCTTACTTCAGGTATATCCAGACCTTCACGCAGCAAATTAATGCCTACAAGCACGTCAAAGACATCAAGCCTTAGATCCCTTATTATCTCAAGTCTTTCAAGGGTGTCTATATCTGAGTGGAGGTACTTTACCCTTATACCGCTTTCACGGAGATAGTCTGTCAGATCCTCTGCCATCTTTTTCGTAAGGGTGGTAACAAGTACCTTCTGATGCTTTGCTGTTGTTTTGTTTATTTCGGATATAAGGTTATCTATTTGCCCCTTAATAGGCCTTACGTCTACCTCAGGATCCAGAAGACCTGTGGGACGTATTATCTGCTCAACGGTATTTTCACTGTGTGCCATTTCATATTTATTAGGTGTTGCTGACACAAAGAGCATCTGATGTATTTTACCCTCAAACTCCTCAAATTTAAGAGGTCTGTTATCAAGGGCAGATGGAAGTCTGAAACCATATTCCACAAGACTGGTTTTTCTGGAACGATCTCCGTTGTACATAGCGCCTATCTGGGGTATGGTTACATGGGACTCATCTACGATAATAAGAAAGTCATCGGGGAAATAGTCAATAAGAGTGTGGGGCATGCTTCCGGGGGCTCTGCCGTCAAGGTGACGGGAATAGTTTTCAATTCCAGAGCAGAAGCCCATTTCCTGTATCATTTCCATATCGTAGTTAGTACGCTGGAGTAATCTCTGGGCCTCCAGTAATTTGTCCTGGCTCTTAAGTTCCTTTACTCTTTCATCCAGCTCCTCACTGATGGTGCGAAGGGCTCTTTTAAGGTTATCTCCTGATGTTACATAGTGTGATGCAGGAAAAATTGATACATGATTTCTTATACCTTTTATTTCACCTGTCAGCACATCTATCTCTGATATTCTGTCTATTTCATCTCCGAAAAACTCAATACGTATTGCCGTATCGCTGCTTTCAGCAGGAAATACCTCTACAACATCTCCCCGAACCCTGAAAGTACCTCTCACAAAGTTCATATCGTTTCTGTTATATTGTATCTCCACAAGCCGTTTTAATACGGCATCCCTTTCCCATGTCATACCTGGGCGTATCGAAAGGGTCATGGTACGGTAGTCAATGGGAGCACCAAGTCCGTATATACAGCTTACACTTGCCACAATAATAACATCCTTTCGTTCTGAAAGGGCGGAGGTGGCAGAGTGACGCAGTTTATCTATCTCATCATTAACGGAACTGTCCTTTTCAATATAGGTATCCGTCTGAGGTACGTATGCCTCAGGCTGGTAGTAGTCGTAATAGGATACAAAGTATTCCACTGCATTGTTTGGAAAAAACTCCTTAAACTCGTTATAAAGCTGAGCTGCAAGGGTTTTGTTATGGGCAATAACCAGGGTGGGCTTGTTAAGCCTTTCCACAATATTTGCCATGGTAAAGGTCTTGCCGCTGCCTGTTACACCCAGGAGGGTCTGAAATTTTTTACCGTTGATAAAACCCTCCGTAAGCTTTTCTATTGCCTGTGGCTGGTCCCCTGTGGGACTGTATTTTGATACGACTTTAAAATCCATAGGATCATCCTTTATTATTAGCAAATTTCATTAATATCATAAGGTGTTTCCTGATATACAAAGTTAAGCCAGTTAGTGTAGAGAAGTGAGCTGTGTGCCTTCCACAGGGACAATACCTCCTTGTTGGGGTCATTATCCCTGAAGTAGTTTTTAGGCACTTCAATATCAAGTCCCTTCTCTTTATCACGCAGATATTCATTCTTAAGAGTATTGGAGTCATATTCCGAATGTCCCATAACAAATATCTGTCTGAAATTATGGTTGGCTACTATATATACTCCTGCTTCTTCGGATTCGGAAAGTATAGTCAGCTCGGGAACTTTTAATATATCCTCCTTATGTACCTCCGTATGACGTGAATGGGGTACATAGAATATATCATCAAAGCCCCTTAAAAGATCATAGTGCTTGTATACCTTGGTGTGTGGAAATACACCGAACATCTTTTTGGGCAACAGATACTTTGGTATACCGTAATGGTAGTAAAGGCCTGCCTGAGCTCCCCAGCAAATATGGAATACGGAAGTAACATGGGTTTTTGACCATTCCATTATTTCTGTAAGCTCCTTCCAGTAGTTGACTTCTTCAAACTCCATCTGTTCCACAGGAGCCCCTGTGATTATCATACCGTCAAACTTCTGGTCATTTACATCCTCAAATACCTTGTAAAAATGCGCAAGGTAATCCATAGATGTATTTTTTGATATATGTGTCTCCATATGCATAAAATCAACATCTATCTGGAGTGGTGAGTTACTCATAAGTCTGAGAAGCTGCACCTCTGTCTGCTGTTTGTTTGGCATAAGGTTAAGTACAAGTACCTTAAGGGCACGTATATCCTGATGGGAGGCACGGCTCTCATCCATAACGAATATACCCTCATCGGTCAGTATGTTTTTAGCCGGCAAAGTATCTAAAACCTTAATTGGCATAAATAATCACTCTTTCTGTTAATAATCATCACCACATAGTATAACAGAAATATTTCCGTTTTTCCATAGCTTTTTACAAAAAAAATAAAAAATATGTTCGGAAATATTATCTTTGCTTATACACAACAAAAGGGTATTCTTCGGAATACCCTTTTATTTCAGTTAACCTATAAACATCTGTACCCAGTATGTAGTTGAACCTCCAACATAACCTACACCAAGCTGTGTAAAGTTTTTGTTTAATATGTTTGCTCTGTGACCTTCCGAATTCATCCAGGCATTGACTACAGCCTGTGGTGACTTCTGTCCCTTTGCAATATTTTCACCTGCTGTAGAATAGCTTACACCAAATCTCTTAAGCATATCAAAGGGAGAGCCATAGGTAGGAGAGGTATGGCTGAAATATGAGTTATTCTTCATATCTTCCGCCTTTATCTGTGCCACATTGCTAACCTGACTGTTAAGGGTAAGGGGTGAAAGTGAGTACTTCGCCCTTTCTGCATTTACAAGGTCAAGTACCTGTACAGCGTATGAATTTGACTGGGATGAAGTGGTTGTTTCGGTTGTTGCTTCAGTTGTGGTATGGGTTATTTTTTCTGTAGTAGTTTCAGGTCTGGTCTGAGTAGTTATTTCTGTAGTAATTTCGGGCTTAGCCTGTGTAGTTACTTCTGTAGTAATTTCGGGTTTAGCCTGAGTAGTTATTTCTGTAGTAATTTCCGGCTTGGACTGTGTGGTTGTTTCAATGGTAGTTGTCTGTATATTGGGTTTGGTATTAAGGTTACAATCATCCCTTGAACATATTTTAATGCCTAATATACTGCATATATTTTTAGTATTATCAAAGGTTTGTACTGAATAATACCCCCCTGAGCAATTTTTGCCTGCATATACATTAGTTGCTGATGCAGCAAGCATCAATACAGCAAGAGTTGTACAAGTTAGTTTCTTCATAATTGATTACCTCCGTTATTTGTTTCAAATGTATTTCAACTTTGTTACAAAAACATTATAACTATTACAGTGCATTACGTAAATGCAAAATATAATCCAAAAATAGCAAAAAATGCTTGATATGAAGTATATTTTATATTAGAATAGAAAAGATGTTTAATTGTAATGGGATTAATTAGGAGAGGAAAATACTTATGGCTAAACCGGATGTAAATGAAATAAATAAGAGAAGAATATTCGGTATTATATCTCACCCTGATGCAGGTAAGACAACCCTTACCGAAAAACTTCTGCTTCATGGAGGTGCAATTCATCAGGCAGGCTCCGTTAAGGCAAGAAAGGGCAGGTATGCCAAGTCTGACTGGATGGAGATAGAAAAGCAAAGGGGAATTTCTGTAACGTCCTCTGTAATGCAGTTTGAATACAATAATAAGATTGTTTCCATTATGGATACGCCGGGTCATAACGACTTTGGTGAGGATACCTACAGAATTCTGACATCCGTTGATTCTGCGGTAATGGTTATAGATGCTGCAAAGGGTGTTGAGGCACAGACGGAAAAGCTTTTTAAGGTGTGCAGTATGAGGGGCATCCCCATCTTTACCTTTATTAACAAACTTGACCGTGATGCAAATGAGCCCCTTGCCGTAATGGAGGAGCTGGAGGAGGCTCTTGGACTGCCTTCGGTGGCTGTAACATGGCCCATAGGCAGCGGGGCATACTTCGATGGTATATATGACAGACTTAAAAATAAAGTACATCTTTTTAAGGAAAGAAGAACAATAGACCTTGGAGAAAAGGGCGTATATAATGAAGAACTTGACAAGGTACTTTTTCACGAGAACCTTGAAAACCTCAGGAATGAGGTGGAGCTCCTTGACGGTGCAGGCAATGCCTTTGATATGGATCTTATTTTAAAGGGTAAGCTTTCTCCGGTATTTTTCGGTTCTGCCCTTGCTGATTTCGGTGTAATGACCTTCCTTGAGCATTTCCTTGAAATGTCCCCTGCACCCGGTGACAGAAAGACCCTTGAAGGTGTTGTACATCCTACAGATGAGTTTTTCTCAGGGTTTATCTTCAAAATACAGGCTAATATGAATCCTGCCCACAGGGACAGACTTGCCTTTTTAAGAATATGTTCAGGTACCTTTGAAAGAGGAATGAGTGTTACCCTTTCAAGGACAGGTAAGCAGATGAAGCTTAACCAGTCCACTCAGCTTATGGCAAATGAAAGGGAAACCGTCAATACTGCCATTGCGGGTGATATTATAGGTATATATGACTCAGGCAATTATCAGATAGGGGATACACTTACTGATTGTAAGGAAAAGCTTTTCTTTGAGCCTCTGCCTACCTTCCCCCCTGAGCTGTTTATGCGTGTAAGACCTGTGGATACCATGAAAGCAAAGCAGTTCCAGAAGGGTGTTGAGCAACTGGCACAGGAGGGTGCGATTCAGATATATCACAATGAGTATAATGAAATTGTCCTTGGTGCGGTAGGTGCCCTTCAGTTTGAGGTTTTTGAATACAGGCTTAAAAATGAGTATAATTCGGAAATACGTATGGAGCCTATGAACTTCAGCGTGGCACGATGGGTAAAAAATAAGAGTGCAGATGAGATAAAGGGCTATGAAAACAGCCGTATATCTCTGGTATTCGATCACTTTGAAAGACCTATTATGCTCTTTGCCAATATGTATACCCTCAATAATTTTATGGAGCGTAATGAGGATGTTGAGCTTATTGAGGCATTGGCAGTTGATGATAACTTCTAATTGAATAAGTTAAAACTAAAGGAGCTGATTTATGGCTCCTTTTAGATTGTCAATAATTTCAGAATACGCTTGAGTTGGAATTAAATCAATATCTATCCTGCATTTTTAGGTAACTTAAAGCGTCGCAGACTTTAATCCGCAGGGCGGGCTTTGCTCGTTCGAGGGTATAGTGAGAGTTCCTCAGGGGGATTAATCCCCCTTGAGGAACGGTTCACTACTTTCAATGGTGGGTACGTTAGTACCCCTACTGCAAGAAATGTGTGCATTTCTTGCAAGCGTGTCGATTTATTCGACACGCTGAAAGGAGCTGATTTACGGCTCCTTTTTATGTGGGTATTAATTTTGGCATTTTATTCAGGTAAAAATTATGATATAATATATATAATACAAACATCACAGGAGGCTTACATATGGTAGAGAGAAAAAAAGATGTATTAAGACAGGTCAGGATAACTCCAGGTTATATTATATATCCCGAGGGTTCTGTTCTTATAGAAATGGGCAACACAAAGGTTATCTGCAATGCTACCGTAGAGGAAAACGTACCACCCTTTAAAAAGGACAGCGGTGAGGGCTGGGTAACAGCAGAGTATTCCATGCTACCAAGGGCTACAGGTACAAGAAATAAAAGGGATATAGGCAGAGGCAAGCAAAATGCAAGGGGCGTTGAGATACAACGTCTTATAGGCAGGGCTTTAAGAGCAGCAGTTGACTTTAAGCTTCTGGGGGAAAGAAGTATAACCATTGACTGTGATGTTATTCAGGCAGACGGTGGCACAAGGACTGCATCCGTTACCGGAGGCTTTGTGGCACTTTATCTTGCCTGTGACAAGCTGGTTAAAGAGGGTATTATTGAAAAAAGTCCCATCGTTAATTTTGTTTCGGCAGTCAGTGTAGGCATAGTAGATGGTGAGCCTCAGCTTGACCTTTGCTACCAGCAGGACTCCCATGCAGATGTGGATATGAATGTTATTATGACAGATAAGGGAGAGTTTGTGGAAATTCAGGGAACGGGAGAAAACAATACTTTCAGTATGAATGAGCTTATGACCCTTTTAGACCTTGCCAAAAAGGGAAATAATGAACTTCAAAGTATACAGAGGGAGGTTCTGGGCTTATGAAAAGGATTATTTTTGCCACAAAAAACAAGGGAAAAATAAAGGAAATACAGGCGGTATTAGGGGATAGTTATGAGGTTGTAGCCATGGAGGAGGCAGGCATAGATACAGAGATAGATGAAACAGGCACTACCTTTGAGGAAAATGCCGCCATTAAGGCTGAAACCGTAATGAAACTTTGCGGCGAAACGGTTCTTGCAGATGATTCGGGACTTGAAATAGACTATTTAAACGGTGAGCCCGGTATATACTCTGCAAGATATATGGGACATGATACCTCCTATGATATAAAAAATCAAAACCTGATTGACAGGCTCAAGGGTGTACCTGAGGAAAAACGTACTGCAAGGTTTGTATGTGCAATAGCCGCCGCCTTTCCTGATAAGCCTACTGTTGTAGTAAGGGGCACCATGGAGGGAATTATAGGTTATAAAATAAAGGGAGAAAATGGATTTGGTTATGACCCTATATTTTTTCTCCCTGAATACGGTATGACCTCTGCGGAACTTTCTCCTGACGAGAAAAACCGTATAAGTCACAGGGGTAAGGCACTCAGGGCCATGAAGCAAAGGCTTGATGAAATGGAGTGAGCCTATGAAGATACTTGTGGTGGGTGATACCCATGGTAATGTTTCAAGACTCAGGAATCTGATGGAGACTGTACACAGGCATATTGATGCAGTTATCCATACAGGAGACAATGAAACGGATGCACAGCTTATAGCAAAGGAGTATCCAAATCTACCCCTTTATGGTGTATGTGGTAACTGTGATTATGGCAGATATATGCCACCTTTGCGTATTGCTGAGTTGGGAGGTAAAAGGATATTTATCACCCATGGTCATAGATATGATGTAAAATTTTCTTTAATGAGACTTGCCTATGCCGCACTGGAAAACCAGGCTGATATATGTGTATATGGACATACCCATGTCCCCCTTGTTGAAGAACATAATGGTATGTATATTATTAACCCCGGCAGTTTGTCATTACCAAGGGGTGGCAGCAGGGCAAGTTACGGTATAATTGATATAGATGAAAGGGGTAATATTACCCCTGAAATTGTTGAACTGAAAGAGGTTGAAAATGGATATTATTAAAACCCTGGCACAGGAATTAAGCCTTAAGGAGCATCAGGTGGAAAATACCGTCAAACTCCTTGATGAGGGAAATACAATTCCCTTTATTGCAAGATACAGGAAGGAAATGACAGGTTCTCTTGATGACCAGCTTGTAAGACAGCTCTCTGAAAGACTGGACTATTTAAGAGGGCTTGAGGAGAAACGTGAACAGATAAGGAAGCTTATAGCAGAGCAGGACAAGCTTACAGATGAAATAAGTCTTGCCCTTGATAATGCACAGACGGTTACGGAACTGGATGATATTTATCGTCCATACAGACCAAAGAGAAGGACAAGGGCGACTATAGCCAAGGAAAAGGGAATGGAAGGTCTTGCTACTTATATATGGATGCAAATTGCCAAGGAGGATGTTTCCGTTGAGGCACAAAAGTATATTTATCCTGATAAGGAGGTAAATACTGCTGAAGATGCCATAGAGGGAGCAAAGGATATTCTTGCGGAGCAAATAAGTGATGATGCAGATTACAGGAGTATGATAAGGAAACTTACCTTTAATAAGGGGGTCCTTACTTCCAAGGCTGCAGAGGCTGAGGAAAACTCAGTATACGAGATGTATTTTGATTACAGTGAGCCTGTAAAGCATATGGCAGGTCATAGGGTCCTTGCAGTCAACAGAGGTGAAAAGGAGGGTGTCCTTTCCGTTAAAGTTGAGGCACCTTATGAGGAAATAATTACTAAGCTTAAGGCGGATATTATAAGGGGAAATAAGTATACCGACAATATCCTGTCTGATGTTATTGAGGATAGTTATAAAAGGCTTATAGAGCCATCAGTTGAAAGGGAAATCAGGAACGAGCTGACAGAAAGGGCACAGGAGGGTGCAATAAAGGTATTTGGCGCTAATCTTAAGCAGCTTCTTCTTCAGCCTCCTATAAAGGATAAGGTTGTCCTTGCCCTTGATCCGGGTTACAGAACCGGCTGTAAAACAGCGGTGGTTGACAGTACGGGTAAGGTTCTCTACACAGGGGTTATTTATCCCTTACCTATGCATAAACGTGTAGAGCAGGCAAAGGATACAGTAAAAAAACTCATAAATAAATTTGGTGTGGACATTATAGCCCTGGGCAACGGTACAGCCTCAAGGGAAACGGAGCAGTTTACAGCTGAGGTTATTAAGGAAGTTGACAGGGATGTATGCTATATTATAGTAAATGAGGCAGGTGCCTCCGTTTACTCTGCTTCAAAGCTGGGGGCACAGGAGTTCCCTGATCTTGATGTGGCTGTAAGGAGTGCCGTCAGTCTTGCCAGAAGACTTCAGGATTCACTTTCCGAGCTTGTTAAGATTGACCCCAAAAGCATAGGTGTGGGACAGTATCAGCATGATATGAATCAGAAACGTCTTGGAGAGGCTCTGGGAGGAGTTGTTGAGGACTGTGTAAACAGCGTTGGAGTTGACCTTAATACCGCCTCTCCATCTCTCCTGGAATATGTATCAGGCATAAGTCCGACTGTTGCAAAAAATATTATTACATACAGAGAAGAAAACGGTAAGTTCACCGACAGAAAACAGCTTTTAAAGGTTGCCAAGCTGGGACCAAAGGCTTTTGAGCAGTGTGCCGGCTTTTTAAGAATAACAGACGGTGACAGGGTCCTTGACTGTACAGGGGTACATCCTGAAAGCTATGCCGTTGCAGAGGGTCTGTTGACTATGCTGGGTATGAGCCTTGAGAATATTAAGGCCAGCGGAAGTGCAAGTGTCAAGGATAAGGTGAAGGACATAAAGAAGACAGCGGAGATTCTTGGCTGTGGTGTGCCTACACTTAAGGATATAATTGATGAGCTTGAAAAGCCGGGAAGGGATCCCCGTGATGAAATGCCAAAGCCTGTATTAAGAAGTGATGTTCTCTCCATGGAGGATCTGACAGAGGGTATGATACTGAAGGGTACGGTAAGGAACGTTATAGATTTTGGTGCCTTTGTGGATATTGGTGTTCACCATGACGGACTTGTACATATTTCAGAGATGGCGGACAGATATATCAAGCATCCCCTTGAGGTAGTAAGTGTAGGAGATATAGTTGAGGTCAAAGTGCTTAGTGTTGACCATGCAAAGAACAGAATATCCCTTTCCATGAAGATTTGATTTTCAGTCATAACTTTTAAGGTAAATAATATAATAAACAGGAAAAGCGGCTTATAAAGTACCTGATGTACCCGAGCCGCTTTTTCTTAAAATATATTTTTTTAAGGGAAAGAAAAGTAAATGAAGAAGTTATCAGCCTATGATTATTTTACTTCAAAGCTTAAACATTCAGTTTCACAGCAATCCTTTGCACAATTGCTCTGCTGACCGACAACAATATCATTGAGGGTGCAATGCTGATTGCTGTGGAACTTACAAGAGTCTACCTTACACTTGATAGATGGGTTAGTCATTTTTATCACCTCCGTTATTTAGTATTGCCTTTGTGTTGAATATTATTCAAAAAAGAAATGAGGTTTATTTATGTTTTCTCTTTTTGACTGTCATTGTGATACAATAACCACCGCCATGGAACATGGTGAGGATATATATGATAATAATTTGCAGCTTTCACTTAAAAGACTTACTGATTTTGAAAGGGCGATACAGATATTTGCCGTATGGCTTGATGATAAGTATATTGAACAGGGATTTGAAAATACCATTAAGGCAATAGATTTTTTTGATGTCTGCCTGAAAAAACATGAAAATATCATAGAAAAAATAACAGATGGTGAAAATTTGGATAAATCTGACAAAATAGGAGCTATTCTGTCTGTAGAGGGGGGAGAGGCAATAGGTGATGATATTGAGAATATTCAGAGACTTTATGACAGAGGTGTGCGGCTGTGTACCATTACATGGAACAGGGAAAACAGCCTTGGCTTCGGTGCCCAGACAGGCAGCAATATGCCATTAAAGCCCTTTGGTATAAAGGCATTAAAGGAAATGGAAAGATTGGGGATAATAGTGGATGTATCACATCTTAACAGAGCCGGTTTTCTGTCTGTATGTGAGCAGGGCACAAGACCCTTTATAGCCAGTCACTCAAATGCCTATGCCCTTTGCGGACACTGTCGTAATCTTACCGATGACCAGCTTGATATGATAAGGCAGACAGGCTCAATGGTTGGTATCAATCTTTATCCACCATTTTTAAATGACAGCGGCAGGGCTGATATTAACGATATATTAAGGCATACAGAGTATATTGCAAATAGGGTGGGAGATAATAAGGTCTGCCTTGGATGCGACCTTGACGGTATCGACTGTACACCTGAGGGAATAAATGGTGTTGAGGATATACATATTATATATGATGCTTTTGAGTTGTCCTTTGGTAAAAGGACTGCAAATAATATATTTTTCGACAATATGTATGATTTTACAAGTGCTATGTTGTGATTTTTACTTGAAAATATGCAGAAAATAGTGTAATATAATTACTATAGTAAAGGCGGTAATAACCGCCTTTAAATTACAGGAAGGATGAGGTGTTTAATATGAAATTATCAGCAGTTGCGGAAAAGATGAGACCATCTTCCACATTGAGTATATCATCGGAAGCTAACAAAAAGATAGCCGAGGGAATGGATATTATCAATTTTAGTGCAGGCGAACCTGATTTTGATACTCCGACTAATATTAAGGAGGCTGCAAAGGCGGCAATAGACAATAATTTTACACATTATACACCTTATGAAGGCATTGAAGCACTCAGACAGGCAGTTGCCGACGATCTGAAAAAGGAGTGTGGTCTTGACTATACTGCCGATCAGATAGTTATTTCAAACGGCAGTAAGCATGCCCTTAAAAATGCATTTACTGCTATACTTAATCCAGGGGATGAGGTTATTGTGCCTGCCCCATACTGGAACAGTTACATAGACATTATTAATATGACCTACGGAGTGCCTGTTATTGTAAATACCAGGATGGGCAATGGCTTCAGGGTAAAGGTATCTGAGCTGGAAGCTGCCCTTACGGATAAGACAAAGGCTTTGATTATCAACAGTCCAAATAATCCCAGCGGTATGATGTACAGTGAGGATGAACTTAAGGAGATAGCCGATTTTGCGGTTAAAAATGATATTTATGTTGTAAGTGACGAGCTTTATAAAAAGCTTGTTTATAGTAAAAAACTTAAGCATACCAGCATTGCCTCTCTGGGCAGTGAAATTTATGACAGAACCATTGTTGTTGACGGGCTTTCAAAGAGCTATGCCATGACAGGCTGGCGTGTAGGATATACTGCCTCTAATAAGGAAATAGCAAGAGCCATTGCAAATATTCAGTCCAACTCCACATCAAATATCAATTCTATTGCCCAGATGGCCGCCCTTGAGGCACTTACGGGAGATCAGAGTGAAGTGGAAAATATGATAAAGGCTTTTGAGCACAGGAGAGATTATATAGCCCAAAGAATATCTGATATACCTCTTTTAAGCTCTTTGCTGCCAAAGGGCGCATTTTATCTCTTTGTAAATGTATCAAGGCTCTACGGCGGCACTGTAAGGGGAGTTGAAATTAATTCAAGTAAGGATGTTGCAGATACACTTATGCGTTTTTACAATGTTGCTGTTGTATCCTCTGAAGCATTTGGTTACCCTGATTATATAAGAATATCCTATGCAACTTCAATGCGGGATGTGGTTGAAGGCAGCAACAGGATAGAACGCTATGTAAAGGAGAATTTCTGATGAAGTCATACAGGAAAGAGCTTCATTTTAATATACCCTCAAGACGAGGTATTGTTAATATTACAAGGGATGTTCAGCAGGCTGTGGATGAGAGTGGTGTTAAGGAGGGACTTGTCCTTGTTAATGCCATGAACATTACGGCAAGTGTATTCATAAACGATGACGAAAGCGGACTGCACAGGGATTATGAACGGTGGCTTGAAAAGCTTGCACCTGAAAAGCCCTATAGCATGTACGACCACAACGGTTACGAGGATAATGCAGATGCCCACCTTAAAAGAACCATTATGGGCAGGGAAACCGTTGTCGCTATTACAAATGGTAAGCTGGACTTCGGTACATGGGAACAGATTTTTTATTTTGAATTTGACGGCAAACGGCACAAAAGGGTTCTTATTAAAATAATAGGTGAGTAGTTTTCCATAGCTGTTAAATGGTAAATTTATGATTGACAAAGCATAACCCTTGTGTTATTATGTTTTCGTTAAAGACTGTGAAAAGGAAAGTAGGCATACGCATACGCTACAGAGAGCCGTTGTTGTTGAGAAGCGGTACGGATTGGTTTGCCGAAAGTGGCCTTGGAGTCATGCACCGACTGCAATTTTGCATAGGCTGTGTCGGGTACGCCCGTTAAAGCGTCGGAGTATTTTATGTACTTGCTAAGGCTTAAGTTGTGAGGCTTAGGCGAATTAAGGTGGTAACACGGAGCAATGCCTTCGTCCTTTATGGGACGAGGGCTTTTTTTATTCTATGGAGGTAATAAAAATGAGTAAAGGTAAGTATTACATTACTACAGCCATTGCTTACACATCAGGTAAGCCACACATAGGCAATACCTATGAAATAGTGCTTGCAGACAGTATAGCAAGGTTTAAGCGTAAGGAAGGCTATGACGTTTTCTTTCAGACAGGTACTGACGAACATGGTCAGAAGATCGAGGAAAAGGCGAAGGCAGCCGGGGTTACGCCAAAGCAGTTTGTTGATGGCGTTGCAGGGGAAATCAAACGTATCTGGGATCTTATGAATACCTCATACAATAAGTTTATCAGAACCACAGATGCAGACCATGAGCTGCAGGTGCAGAAGATATTTAAAAAACTTTACGATAAAGGGGATATTTACAAGGGTCATTATGAGGGTATGTATTGTACACCATGTGAGTCCTTCTGGACAGAATCCCAGCTTGTTGACGGCAAGTGCCCTGACTGCGGCAGAGAGGTTCATCCTGCAAAGGAGGAGGCATATTTCTTAAAGCTCAGCAAGTACGCTGACAGGCTTATTGAGTATATCAATACACATCCTGAGTTTATTCAGCCTGTATCACGTAAAAACGAGATGATGAATAACTTCCTTCTTCCAGGTTTACAGGATCTTTGTGTATCACGTACCTCATTCAAGTGGGGTATTCCAGTTACCTTTGATGACAAACATGTGGTCTATGTATGGCTTGATGCCCTTACAAACTATATTACCGGTATCGGTTATGATGCAGACGGTAACAGTACCGATTTCTTTAAAACAAACTGGCCTGCGGACCTGCACTTGATAGGAAAGGATATTATACGTTTCCATACAATATACTGGCCTATTATCCTTATGGCACTGGATCTTCCTTTGCCAAAGCAGGTATTCGGACATCCATGGCTTTTACAGGGTGACGGTAAGATGAGTAAGTCAAAGGGTAATGTACTCTATGCAGACGACCTTGCAGATGTATTCGGTGTGGATGCAGTACGTTACTTTGTACTCCATGAAATGCCATTTGAAAATGACGGTGTTATCTCATGGGATCTTATGGTGGAAAGATATAATTCAGACCTTGCTAATGTTCTTGGTAACCTTGTAAGCCGTACTATTTCAATGAGTAATAAATATTTTGACAGTGTTGTTACAGATAAGGGTGTAACAGAGCCTGTAGATGATGATCTTAAGGCTGTATGCACATCCCTCCGTGATAAGGCTGTGGAGAAAATGGGCAAGCTGCGTGTTGCCGATACTATCAGTGAGATATTTGCGCTCTTTAAGAGATGCAATAAGTATGTTGATGAAACTGAGCCATGGGTACTTGCAAAGGATCCGGAAAAGGCTGACAGACTTTCCACCGTACTTTATAATCTGGTGGAGGGAATTACCATAGGAGCAAGCCTCCTTGAACCATTTATGCCTGAAACAGCCGAAAAGATAGTTGCTGAATTAAATACATCTATCAGACCTATGGAAGATCTGGACAAGTTTGGTCTTTACAAGTCAGGTACAAAACTTGCTGAAAAGCCGGAAATGCTTTTTGCCCGTCTGGACGCTGCTGAGGTGCAGAAAAAGGCTGATAAAATAGCAGAGGAACAGCTTAAGGCTCTTAAAAAGAGTGAAAAGTCCCAGGAAAAACAGGCTAAGAAAGAGGAAACTACTGCCATTACCATTGATGATTTTGCCAAGATTCAGCTTAAAGTTGGTAAAGTCCTTGAGTGTAAAAAGGTAGAGGGTGCCGATAAGCTCCTTCAATCCCGTATACAGATAGGTGATGAGGTACGTACTATACTTTCAGGTATTGCAAAGTGGTACTCACCTGAGGAAATGGTGGGTAAAAATGTAGTTGTAGTTACGAACCTTCCTCCACGTAAAATGAGGGGTGTTGTAAGTGAGGGTATGATACTTGCTGCCTCCGACGATGAGGGAAATCTTAAGGTAATAACAACAGATGGCGATATTGCTTCAGGCAGTGAGGTGGGTTAATGATATTTGAAACTCATGCCCATTATGATGATGAACGCTTTGAGGGTACAAGGGATGATATATTATCATCCCTTCCATCTAATGGTGTAGGTACGGTTATAAACGTAGGCTCTGATGTGCCAACCTCTGAAACAAGTATTGAACTTGCGGAAAAATACCCCTATGTATTTGCTGCTGTAGGGGTACATCCCCATGAGGTTGAAAATATGACTGAGGCTGATCTGGACCGCATACGTACTTTAAGCCATCATAAAAAGGTAGTGGCGATAGGTGAAATAGGACTTGACTACTATTATGATATGGACTTTAAGGATAAGCAGCATTACTGGTTTTCACGTCAGATGGAACTTGCCGCAGAGGAAAATCTTCCTATAATAATACATTCAAGGGAAGCTGCCAAGGATACATTTGACCTTATTTCAGCCTCAAAGGTAAGGCGTGGAGTTATTCATGCCTATTCAGGCAGTACGGAAATGGCAATGGATTATATAGATATGGGTTTTTACATCGGAGTAGGTGGTGTAGTCACCTTTAAAAATGCAAAAAAGCTGGTGGAGGTGGTAAAACACATCCCCATTGAAAGGATTTTGCTGGAAACAGATTCGCCATATTTATCACCGGAGCCTGTCAGGGGTACATGTAACAACTCACAAAATATTAAGTATATAGTAAAAAAAATTAGTGAAATTAAACAAATTTCAGCTGATTTTATAGTTGAAACGACTCGAAAAAACGCCGAACGTCTTTTCGACATAAAAAAAGTTGTTGCATAATTGTTACGAATGTGTTAAAGTATATGTTGCAAGTGATGTTTAAGAGTATGCTCCCCACGGGCATATTCTTAAATTTGTGCTTTTTAACGCAAAAAAATAAAAATATGGTTGATTAAATACAACTGTAGAGGATTTCCAAGATAAAATTGTTACAAAAGTTTTATCAGCGGCAAATTAAAATATTTCTAAATTGTTGCGGAAGTCCAAAGGAGGAAATATTTATGTCAAAATATTTATGCAACACAGCAATGCACTTACGTGCAGCAATATTAGCTATGATAGTCCTTACATTGGTTTGTATGGGCAGTGTGGCAAAGGCTGCCGAAACAGGAGCCTGCGGCATAAGAGTAGTAATTGATGGTGTAAGTACCTATTATGAAACAACTGATAAGACCGTTGCCGAATTTCTTGCAGCAGAACAGATTGAAGTTGGCAGCGAGGATATCATTAATGTTGATATGGATGCGGAGATCACAGACAGCATGCGTATTGTAATTGATACTCCATTTGAGGTTTTAGTATCAATAGATGGCGGAGATTTCGAGAGTATTGAAACAAATGCCCAGACTATAGGTAAGCTTATTGTTGAGCTCCGTGATGAGGAAGCAGGATTAGACTACCAGACAGCAGAGGGCTACAGCTCAAGTACAAAACTTGAGGAGGGCACTAAGGTAGAGCTCCTTTCTGTAACTTCCCAGACCTTTACAAAAACAGAGGTAATACCATTTGAGACCCGTACAGTTGAAACCGATGATCTTTATGTAGGAGAAAGTCGTGTGGCTCAGGAGGGTGCAAATGGCGAAAAAGTCATTACAATGAAGTCTGTATATGTTGGCGGTGAGCTTAAGGAAACTTACTCAACAGATAGTAAAGTAGTTAAGGTGCCTTCTGAAAAGATTATTGAGAATGGTACAAAGGAAAAGCCCGTACCTGTTGAAGAAACAACTCCTGCATCAGCAAAGACTGTACATGGTTATACTTATAGTGATGTTATTACTATGAGTGCTACAGCCTATTGCCCATGTACCAAGTGCTGCGGCAGTAATGCACAAGGTATTACAGCAAGCGGTATGAAGGCACAGTATGGTGTGGCAGCAGTTGATAAGAGGGTTATTCCCCTTGGTACAAAACTCTATGTTGAGGGCTATGGTTATTGTATAGCGGCAGATACCGGTGGTGCTATTAAGGGAAATAAAATAGACCTTTGTTATAATACACACTATTCTGCACTTCATTCAGGTTTCGGACACACACCTGTTAAGGTTTATATCTTAGAATAATACAAATGAGATGGGTTGACCAAAATCGATTTAACATATCGGTTTTGGTCAGCCCGTTTTTTTGTATATAAGTTATTTGCACACAAAAAAAGTCGGTAATAATACCGACTCAGACTGTCAATAAACCCATAAAGCAGTTGATTTTTTTGATTTAAATAAATATCTAGCTTGCATTTTCAGGTAACTTAAAGCGTCGCAGACTTTAATCCGCAGGACGGGCTTTGCCCGTTCGAGGGTATAGTGAGAGTT
>CASFCZ010000037.1 GCA_949293325.1 uncultured Eubacteriales bacterium
TTGTTGGAGACAACCGTCTTTACCATTTCAATATAATCGGCTTTTGTGCCTCTCCTGTCTTCAATATAGTCCTCATATTCGTCCGCAAGACCTGTCAACAGTGCAACACTGAAAGCATCGTCTACCAACTTACTTGTCTGGTCGGTGTTTATCTCTACATTATCCACTGCCGCCTGTTCCAGCATATCCTCAAGGTCACCTATATAAGCGGTCTTTGTGACGGCATCCCAACGAACGTCCATATCAGCAGCCTCGCCTATTGCACGGAGTGGAAGATAAAGCCTGTTGTTTATTATCTGTGCAGGTACTTCCGAATACTCTATGTCATCTCCTGCGTAAAAAACATTTGAGCCTGCTGTTATTCTTATTATTTCCCTGCCGGCAAGGGTAGCAGTCTTAGTTACTCCGTCCCAGCTGATGCTGTAGCCAAGCTGCTCAAATACTCCCCTGAGGGGTATCATGGTACGCTGGTTTACAATAATAGCACTGCTGTCAGCAAAGGTAACGGGAGTGCCGTTTACATTTACGGTTACGGCATCTTCGCCGTATACAGGTGCAGATGCAGTCAGCATAAGTGCCGCCATAAATAAAGCAATTTTTCTTTTCATACAATACCCTCTTTCCTTTGTATTTTGATTGTAATTATATTATACAATCTGTTTCCTATAATATCAATATAATATTATTGTGATTTGGCGTCTTTAAACCATAACATAAAAAGTTTGCTATTGACATAGACTTGTAAGTGGATTATAATTAGGGCAGTTGAAAATGATGATGAGGACAGTAGGCTGTTACAAGTGTATCCAGAGAGGGGCTCATGGCTGGAAATGCCCCTGCACCTATGGCTGAAGACCACCTCGGAGTGACTTTAATACAGTCCGGTTGATCCCGTTACAGATCGTAAAAGTGGTGCTTTTGTGCACAATTAAGGTGGAACCACGAGCTCATGCCCGTCCTTAACAGGATGGATATGGGCTCTTTTTTATTTTTATTAAGGAGGATAATAAGATGATTAATGTAACACTTAAGGATGGCACTTCCAAGCAGTATGAAAATGGTGTTACCGTACTGGATGTGGCTAAGGACCTTAGCGAAGGCCTTGCCAGAAATGCCTGCTGCGGTGTTGTAAACGGCCATGTGGAGGATCTGAGGTTTGCACTTAATGAGGATTGCAGCCTTGAGATATGTACCTTTGACAGCGACGAGGGTAAAAGGGCATACAGACATACCTGCTCACATATTCTTGCCCAGGCAGTAAAGAGGCTTTACCCGGAGGCTAAGCTTGCCATAGGACCATCAACAGCTGATGGCTTTTACTATGACTTTGATGATGTTACCTTCAGTCCGGAGGATTTCGAGGCTATTGAAAAGGAAATGAAGAAGATTGTCAAGGAAGCCCTTCCTATTGAAAGATTTGAGCTTCCACGCGCAGAGGCAATTAACTTTATGAAGGAAAAAAATGAGCCTTACAAGGTTGAGCTTATTGAGGATTTACCTGAGGATGCAGTTATTTCATTTTATAAGCAGGGTGATTTTACAGACCTTTGTGCAGGTCCTCACCTTATGAATACAAAGACCGTTAAGGCATTTAAGATAACAAGTGTTGCAGGTGCATACTGGAGAGGTAATGAGAAGAACAAGATGCTTGTACGTCTTTATGCAACTGCCTTTACTAAGGCTGCGGATCTGGATGCTTACCTTAATATGATTGAGGAGGCTAAAAAGCGTGACCATAGAAAGCTTGGCAAGGAGCTTGGTCTTTTCTGCCTTCTTGATGAGGGTCCCGGATTCCCATTCTTCCTTCCAAAGGGTATGGTAATTAAAAACGTACTCCTTGATTATTGGAGAGAGATCCATAAAAAGGCAGGCTATGTTGAAATACAGACTCCTATGATGCTTAACCGTCAGCTCTGGGAGCGTTCAGGCCACTGGGATCACTACAGGGAAAATATGTATACAACTGTTATTGATGATACAGACTTTGCAATTAAGCCTATGAACTGTCCCGGAGGTATGCTTGTTTATATGCAGAACCAGCATTCCTACAGGGATCTGCCTATCAGAATGGGTGAGATCGGTCTTGTTCATCGTCATGAAAAGAGTGGTGCCCTTCACGGACTTATGCGTGTACGCTGCTTCTCCCAGGATGATGCACATATCTTTATGACACCTGACCAGATAAAGGACGAGATTAAGGGAGTTGTTTCCCTTATAGATCAGGTTTACTCCCTCTTTGGCTTCAACTATCACATTGAGCTTTCCACACGTCCTGAGGACTCCATGGGTAGTGACGAGGACTGGGAGAGAGCTACAAACGGCCTTAAGGGTGCCCTTGACGAGCTTGGCAGGGATTATGAAATTAACGAAGGTGACGGTGCTTTCTACGGACCTAAGATTGACTTCCACCTTGAGGACTCCCTTGGCAGAACATGGCAGTGCGGTACTATCCAGCTTGATATGCAGCTGCCTGAAAGATTTGAGCTTGAGTATACAGACAGTGACGGTACAAAGAAGCGTCCTATTATGATACACAGAGTATGCTTCGGTTCAGTTGAGAGGTTTATCGGTATCCTTATTGAGCATTATGCAGGTCACTTCCCAACCTGGCTTGCACCTGTACAGGTTAAGGTACTTCCTATCTCCGAAAAGTATCAGGACTATGCTGATAAGGTATTTAAGGAGCTTGATGATAACGGCATCAGGGTTGAAATGGATGACAGAGCTGAAAAGATCGGTTATAAGATCAGAGAGGCAAGAAACGAGAGAGTACCTTATATCATTGTAGTAGGTGAAAAGGAAGCAGCCGAGGGTACGGTTTCCGTAAGATGCAAAGCAGAAGACCTTGGCAGTATGCCTGTTGAAAAGTTCCTTGAGGACATCAAAGAGGAAATTAAAAATAAGACAAAGAGATGGTAATTTATCTCTGACTATTTGAAAAAAAGGTACCCACAGACCTTTAAATATATAAAGATCTGTGGGTATCTTTATGCAGAAAAACAGGGGATCACCCTTTGCTCTTACAGGCAGGTATTGACTTTTTAGCCGAAATCCTATATACTTTGATTATCAAAGCTTTGAGCCCTGGCTCGGCTTATTTTGTGTGGAAAGCAGGTTTGTAAGGAGGATGCAATGGAAACGACCGTTGATACCGTAAACAGGCTTTTTGCAGAGGTTTTTAACGATATCGTCAAGATCGAGCAGAAGTCCCTTAAGGATGCAGGCTTTGAGGATATTACAACTACGGAGACACACACTGTGGAGGCTATTGATCTTTACGGTGACAGGGATATGTCCACTGTTGCCGACAAGCTGGATATAACGGTAGGCACCCTTACCGTAAGTGTAGCCAACCTGGTTAAGAAGGGCTATGTTGTCCGCAGCCGCAGTGAGGCTGACAGGCGCAGGGTTATACTAAGACCAACTGAAAGGGGCATGGAGCTTCTGGCGGCCCATCGCCGTTTTCATAGGGAGATGGTCAGTTCTGCTGTCCGTGGACTTACCGATTATGAAGCCGAGGTGTTTCGTGGTGCTCTTTTAAACCTCAGCAGATTTTTTACGGAAAAAACAACAAAGCGGCATAATCCCTCCCTTAGCTGAGGGATGTGGTATAATCTGCGGCTTATGCCGCTGATGTAAGGAGATAAAGATGTTTAATACTGAATTTATTGCTTTTGACAGTTATGCTCCCCCAAGGGTGGTTACAAATGATGACCTGTCAAAGCTGGTGGATACAAGTGACGAGTGGATTTCAAGCCGTACCGGCATTAGTCAGAGGCATATTTCAGAGGGGGAAAATACCTCAGAGATATGTATTAAGGTGGCTGAGGGACTTCTTAAAAAGAGCGGACTTGCTCCCGATGAGATTGATCTTATTATTGTGGCGACCATTACCCCTGATTTTGCAACACCTAATACCGCCTGTCTTGTACAGGCAGCCATAGGGGCTGAAAATGCCTTTGCCTTTGATATAAGTGCAGCCTGCTCCGGCTTTGTATTTGCCTCAAGCATTGCGGATAAATATATAAAGAGCGGTATGTGTAAAAATGCTATTGTTATAGGTGCTGAGACCCTTTCAAAGATTGTAAACTGGGAGGACAGAACCACCTGTGTTCTTTTTGGTGACGGCGGAGCAGGTGTTGTTATGTCCCGTGGAGAAAGAAACTGCTATCTGGCAGAGGATATGCACTCTGACGGCAGCCTGGGCTTAAGGCTTACAGGAGGAGAAACAAAGGTAAGAAATGCCTATTCCGCTCCTGAGGAAGCTGACAGACGCTATCTTGAAATGGACGGCAGAACCATATTCAACTTTTCCACAAAGAGAGTCCCTGCAAGTATCAATATTCTGCTTGACAAGGCAGGGCTTACAATAGATGATATTGACTATGTGGTACCCCATCAGGCCAACTCACGTATAGTTGAGGTGGTGGCTAAAAAGCTTGGGATATCCATGGACAGATTTTATATGAATATAGCCAGTTACGGCAATACCTCAGCCGCTTCAATACCTATGGCTCTTGCCCAGATGGACAGGGAGGGGCTTCTTAAAAAAGGTACAAAGCTTGTTATTACGGGTTTTGGAGGCGGCCTTACCTGGGGCAGTGCCTTAATTGAGATATAAAAGTTAAACGTTTTTAACCTTTATACGTATATAATAAAAATATATTTCAGAAAAACACATAATTGAGAGAGAAAGGAAATTGGTGAAGAGATGAAGACCAGAATTTGTGATATGTTGGGTATAAAGTATCCTATTTTTCAGGGTGCTATGGCTTGGATTGCTGATGCAAACCTTGCTGCCGCAGTTTCAGAGGCAGGTGGACTTGGTATCATTGCAGCAGGCAACGCACCTGCCGATGTTGTAAGGACAGAGATAAGAAAGTGCAGAGAGCTTACAGATAAGCCCTTTGGTGTAAACATTATGCTTCTTTCACCATATGTTGAGGATATTGTTGACCTTGTCTGTGAGGAGGGGGTTAAGGTACTTACTACAGGTGCCGGCAACCCTTCAAAATATATGGAAAGGTTTAAGGAAAACGGGATTCATCTTATTCCGGTAGTGCCAAGTGTTGCCCATGCCCGCAAGATGGAAAAGATAGGCTGTGATGCTGTTATTGCAGAGGGTATGGAAAGCGGCGGACATATCGGTAAGCTTACCACCATGGCACTTGTACCACAGGTAGTAGATGCAGTAAGTATACCTGTTATTGCAGCAGGAGGTATTGCTGACGGCAGAGGTATGGCAGCAGGCTTTATGCTTGGTGCAGAGGGTGTACAGATAGGTACACGCTTCCTTGTTGCCAAGGAATGTACAGTTCATCAGAACTATAAGGATAAAATATTAAAGGCAAAGGACCTTGATACAGTTATTACAGGTAATATTACAGGTCACCCTGTAAGAGTTATAAAAAATCAGCTTGCAAACAGTTTCCTTGCTGCCGAAAAGGAAGAAATGGGTAAGGCAGAGCCGGATCTTGCACGCTTTGATATGCTTGGCAGAGGCGCACTCCAGAAGGCTGTTAAGGAGGGCGACATGATACATGGCTCTGTTATGAGCGGTCAGATTGCAGGTCTTGTTAAGAAGGAACAGACCTGTAAGGAGATACTTGAAGATATTATGAATGGCTTTAACGAGCTTACCAAGGGACTTTGATTTTAAGGAGATACTATGAAAACAGCTTTTATTTTCAGCGGACAGGGCTCCCAGTATGCCGGTATGGGTAAGGAGCTTTACGATAATTTTGACTGTGTAAGGGATATATTTGACAGGGCTGATAAGGCCCTTGGCTTTAAGCTTACGGATATTTGTTTCGGAGAGGACGAAAGGCTTAATCAGACTGAGTATACCCAGCCTGCACTCCTTACCATGTCAACTGCGGTAAGCGCCCTTGTTAAGGAAAAAGGTCTTAAATGCGATTATGCGGCAGGTCTTAGCCTGGGTGAATATTCTGCCCTTGTTGAGGCAGGTGTAATGGACTTTGAGGAGGCAGTATGCCTTGTAAGGAAACGTGGTCGTTTTATGACCGAAGCAGTTCCTGCAGGGGAAGGCGCAATGTGCGCCGTATTAAACCTTGATGCGGACAAAATTCTCTCTGCCTGTGAAAGCGTTAAGGATACAGGCAGATGTATGATAGCAAATTACAACTGCCCCGGTCAGATTGTTATTGCAGGTGACAAGGCAGCAGTTGAAAAGGCAGCTGAGATAGTTAAGGAGATGGGTGCCAGACGTGCGGTTATGCTTAACGTAAGCGGTCCCTTCCATACTACTCTTTTAAAGCCTGCTTCAGATAAGCTCAATGAGGAGCTTAAGCATATTACATTAAAGGATTTTAAGGTACCTGTTATCACCAACCTTACAGCAGAGGTTGTAGGCAGTAAGGATGAAGTGGTGGATATACTCACAAAGCAGGTTATGAATCCTGTTAAATGGGAACAGTCTGTAAGGAAGATGCTTGAGCTGGGTGTAGATACCTTTGTTGAGCTGGGACCTGGAAAGACCCTTGCTTCCTTTGTAAAGAAGGTTACCAAAGAGGCATCCGTTTACAATGTTGAGGATATGAAAACACTTGATAAAATTTGCGAAGGGTTGGGATTAAATGCTTAAGGATAAGACCGTTATAGTTACAGGAGCGGCTAAGGGCATAGGCAGAGCTATTGCTGTTGCCTTCGCTAAGGCAGGTGCAAATGTGGTGGTAAACTACAGAAATACACCTCCTGATGAAACCCTTTCCCTTGTGGAGGCAGAGGGTGTTAAGTGCCTTGCAGTTCAGGCCGATGTAAGCAACTTTAATGAGGCAGAGGCTTTGGTTGAAAAGGCTAAGGAAACTTTCGGCAGTGTTGATATTCTTGTAAATAATGCAGGTATCACAAGGGACACCTTGCTTATGCGTATGGGCGAGGAGGACTTTGATGCTGTTATAAATACAAATCTTAAGGGCTGTTTTAATATGGTAAAGCATACCAGTAAGGTAATGCTTAAGCAAAAGAGCGGCTCAATTATTAATATGAGCAGTGTTGTGGGTATATCAGGCAATGTAGGTCAGGCTAACTATGCTGCGGCAAAGGCAGGAGTTATCGGTCTTACCCACAGTGTGGCAAAGGAGCTTGCCTCAAGGGGTATTACCTGTAATGCCATTGCACCGGGTTTTATTGAAACTGATATGACAGCTGTCCTTAGTGACAAGGTTAAGGAAGGTATTTTAAGTGCCATTCCACTTAAGAGGATGGGTAATGTACAGGAGGTTGCAGACCTTGCAGTCTTCCTTGCAGAGGCTAAGTATATCACAGGTCAGGTCATCGCCATTGACGGCGGAATGGTCATGGGATAAGGAGGAGCGTACATGGAAAGACGTGTTGTTATTACCGGTATGGGTGCTGTTACCCCTATCGGCAACAATGTTAAGGAGTTCTGGGAAGGACTTAAAAGCGGTAAGTGTGGCATTGACTTTATCAAGAGCTTTGACCCAAGTGAGCTTAAGGCTAAGCTTGCAGGTGAGCTGAAGGACTTTGATCCTACAGTGGCTGTTGACAAGAAGGAAGCAAAGCGTATGGATAAGTACAGTGTATACGCTATGGTGGCAGCTGCCGAGGCAGTTAAGAGCAGCGGCATTGATCTTGAGTCCATTGATCACGATCGTTTCGGTGTTATGATAGGCAGTGGTATCGGCGGACTCTGCACCATTGAGGAGCAGGCAATCAAGATGCACGAAAAGGGCCCTTCAAGGATAGCACCTCTCTTTATTCCTATGGCTATAGGCAATATGGCAGCAGGTAATGTTGCCATTGCTTACGATGCAAGGGGCACATGTATTGATGTGGTTACAGCCTGTGCTACTTCCACCAACTGTATCGGTGAGGCTTACAGAAATATTAAGCACGGCTATACAGACTATATACTTGCAGGTGGTGCAGAGGCATCAGTTTGCGAGCTGGGTATCGGCGGTTTTGCTGCCCTTAAGGCACTTTCCACAAGTGAAGACCCAAAGAGGGCATCTATTCCCTTTGATAAGGAAAGGGGCGGCTTTGTTATGGGTGAAGGCTCAGGCGTAGTATTTATGGAGAGCCTTGAAAGTGCCCAGGCAAGGGGAGCTAAGATATATGCCGAGGTTGTGGGCTATGGTTCAACCTGCGATGCCCACCATATTACAAGCCCTACAGTTGAAGGCCCTGCAAAGGCTATGATAGCAGCCATGAATGAGGCAGGTATTGACAAAAGTGAAGTGGGCTATATCAATGCCCATGGTACAAGTACAGCTGCCAATGATGCAAATGAAACGGCTGCCATTAAGCTTGCCTTTGGTGAGGAGCTTGCAAAGAAGCTTAACATCAGCTCCACTAAGTCTATGACAGGTCATCTTTTGGGTGCTACGGGAGCTGTGGAAGCCATTGCCAGCATACTTGCCATGGAAAACAGCTTTGTACCACCTACAATAGGCTATAAGGTTCCTGATGAGGAATGTGACCTTAACTATACACCTAACGTTGGTGTTGAAAGGGAAATAAAGTACAGCCTTTCAAACACCCTGGGCTTTGGAGGACACAATGCTGTCCTTTGCCTTAAGAAATGGGAGGGCTGATACTATGATGTATATTAACGATATTAAGGCTATTATCCCCCACAGGTATCCTTTCCTGCTTATTGACAGGGTTGAGGAGCTTGTTGAGGGTCAGAAGATAGTTGCATATAAAAATGTTACTGCAAATGAGGAGTTCTTTAACGGACATTTTCCACAGGAGCCTGTTATGCCGGGAGTGCTTATTATTGAGGCAATGGCACAGGCAGGTGCGGTTGCTATTCTGTCTATGGAGGAATATAAGGGCAAAACTGCGTACTTTGGCGGCATAGACAGGGCAAAATTCCGCCAGAAGGTAGTTCCTGGTGATACCCTTAGGCTTGAAGTGGAAATCGTTAAGCTGAAGAAAGTGGCAGGTATCGGTAAGGGTGTTGCTTATGTCAATGGCAAAAAGGCAGCCGAGGCAGAGCTTACCTTTATGATTGGCTGAGGAGAGAGTGATTATGGATTTATTTAAAAAGAAGTATGTTTCCCTTAGCGGTGAAGGAGAACAGAAAAAGGAAGGCGGCAACATTTTTTCGGGCTTAGGTAATGTATTTGCCAAAAAGGAGCCTGCTCCCAAGCCTGTTGAACAGCCTTCCAAAAAGGATAAAAATAAGGATGAGGAAATTCCTCCGGGAAGTATAAAGTGCCCTGACTGCGGCAGTATATATGAAAAAAAGGAGCTTGGTTCCCTCAAAATCTGCCCTAAGTGTGCCAGATATTACAGACTTAACTGTAAGGAAAGGGTAAGGCAGATTGCAGATAAGGACAGCTTTAAGGAATTTGACTCACAAATGGAGGCAAAAAATCCCCTTAATTATCCGGGATATGAGGAAAAGATAGCCTCCCTTCAGGAAAAGACGGGTCTTAAGGATGCAATTATAACAGGGGAATGTACCATAGGCGGTTTCCCTGTTATACTGGGTATTATGGACAGTGGCTTTATGATGGCGTCTATGGGTTCGGTTGTAGGTGAAAAGCTTACCCGTGCCTTTGAATATGCCACAGAGCATAGGCTCCCCGTTGTGGTATTTACCTGCTCAGGTGGTGCCAGAATGCAGGAGGGTATTGTATCCCTTATGCAGATGGCTAAGGTTTCAGCAGCAGTTGCAAAGCATTCCGAGGCAGGTCTGTTGTACATTACTGTACTGACTGACCCTACCACAGGCGGTGTAACGGCATCCTTTGCCATGCTTGGAGATATTATTCTTTCAGAGCCTAAGGCACTCATCGGTTTTGCCGGCAGACGTGTTATTGAGCAAACCATCAAGCAGAAGCTTCCTGATGAGTTCCAGCATGCGGAGTTTCTTCTTGAACACGGCTTTGTTGATAAGATAGTTGACAGGGAGGCACTCCCATACACTATCAGGGATATTTTGAAAATTCATTGCGGAAAGGTCGGTGAGGTATGATGCCTGCTTATGATAAGGTTAAGATTGCACGTAAGGTATCACGACCTACTGCATTAGATTATATTGAGCATATCTTTGAGGGCTTTATTGAGCTTCATGGTGACAGAGGTTTCCGTGACGATAAGGCTATTGTTGGAGGTATTGCTTTTCTGGGTGATATACCTGTAACGGTTATCGGTATCCAGAAGGGTAAAAATATGGAGGAGAATATTGCCTGCAACTTTGGTCAGCCACATCCTGAGGGCTACAGAAAGGCTTTGCGTCTTATGAAACAGGCTGAAAAGTTTGGCAGACCTATTATTAACTTTATTAATACCAGCGGTGCTTACTGTGGAATCGGTGCTGAGGAAAGGGGCCAGGGAGAGGCTATTGCAAGAAACCTTATGGAAATGGCTACCCTTAAGGTACCTACTATTTCCATTGTTATCGGTGAAGGAGGCAGCGGCGGTGCCCTTGCCCTTGCAGTAACTGACAGGGTATGGATGCTGGAAAACTCCGTTTATGCGGTTTTAAGTCCCGAGGGTTTTGCAAGTATTCTCTGGAAGGATGCAAAACGTGCGGCAGAGGCTGCGGATCTTATGAAGATAACAGCTGATGATCTGCTGGAGCTTGGTGTTATCGAAAAGGTAATTAAGGAGGCAGCAGGTGGATGTCAGAACGATTTCGGTTTTACTGCCAACCTTATTAAGGGAAAGCTTGAGTTGGAGATACCTGCCCTTATGCAGAAGTCAACAGATGAACTCCTTAAGGAAAGATATGAAAGATTCAGAAAGTTCGGTGAATTTACCGAGTAAGTATTACGGCGGGGTTTTACCCTGCCGTATTTTTATATAAGTCATAAAAGCTCATATGCAGCATATAATATTCAATGACAAACATTATAATAGTAGAAACAGGTGAAAAATTTGGCAGCAAAAGGCAGAAAACGCCGTAAAAGACGGCGAAATCCCATGCCCATACTCTTCCTTTTAATACTGGGGACAGCGGTATTTGCTGTCATGGGCACCAGATATGAGTTTTTTGACAATACCGTACCTGCTTATGCAAGGTATTATGAGCTTGCAAAGGCAACTATTGAGGAAAGGGTGAATCTTGCCCCTAAGGTAAATGTGGAGGAGCTAAGGGACCTGGGTACCCTTCGCAGCAGATACTATTCAGTGGATAAAAAGACACTTATGACTTCGGCACTTTTTAATATAGATATCCTTATGGATACCGATGTACATATAGATAATAAGGGGGATGGACCAAAGGTTCTCATCTTCCATACCCATGCCCATGAAATGTATGCTGACAGCAAGGAAGGGGAGGGTGTAATAGGTGCAGGGGAGCTCCTTAAGACTACTCTGGAGGAAAAGTATGGTATTGAATGTCTTCATGTTACCGAAAGCTTTGATATGGTGGACGGAAGTTTACAGATATTGGGTGCTTATGAGCGTATGGAACCCAGAATAAGGGAGATACTGGAGGATAATCCTTCCATAGAAATGGTCATTGATCTTCACCGTGACGGTGTTGCGGAAAATGTTCGCCTTGTAAGTGAGGTGGATGGGGTAAACTGTGCAAAGATAATGTTTTTTAACGGTCTTTGTCAGAAGGTGGATTCCGATGGGGTTTTAAGGCCTGCCGAAGGACTTGAAAATCCCTATGTTACAGAAAATCTTGCTCTCAGCCTTAAGGCACAGATGCAGGCAAACAGTCTATATCCGGGTATTACCCGTAAGATATACTTAAACGCCTACCGTTATTCCCTCCACATGAAGCCGATGAGTATGCTTATTGAACTGGGAGCTCAGACCAATACTGAGGAAGAGGTCCATAACAGTGTGGAACGCCTTGCAAGGATACTTTATGAAACCTCCTTTAGTTAAAATATAAAGAAAATATACAGTATTTAAGACTTAAAATAAGGCCGGGGAAAGCTAAAAATAAGCCCCTGCCTTATTTTTATGCCAATACAAACAGTTATTCCTTAAAATGTGTACAGGTGCGTACAGCTTTTTATAAATAAAACAACTTGTATTGTGTAATTTTGTTAATTCTACCAAAGAGTTTTTGGGTATATTAACAAAAAATTCAAATATTGTTTAAATCCTGTTGACTATAATGCCTTTAGGGTATAAACTTACACTAGGTGAAGATGTAGTATGTCGATTCTTTTATGGGGTAATATAACGAAGGTAGGCAGCTGCATCTTTTCTGACAAAGGCTTTTGCGTATTATACGCAAAGCTCGTTGTTTTTTGGGGCAAAAATCCGATTATTGTCGGAACAATCCAGGGGTTAAATTATTAATTTAAGGAGGCTAAAAAAATGAAAAGAGTTTTCACAAAACTCGCAAGCGCAGCCTTGGCAGCGATTATGGCTATGACCTGTGTTCCTTGTACGAACTTTGGTTATATCACACCACAGATCGTTCAGGCTGCTGAGGCAACGGTTGGTATAACCGAGGCTTCAGGCTGGCTGGAATCGGCTTGGGTAGAATGGAATCCTTCATCTATATCAGGGGTTTCTTACTACACCGTTTCCTATTCATCAAATGGTTCTGCATATACAACCATTGATGATGAACTGGTAAGACGTTACAGTGACGGACATTGGAGAGCTGATATTGTTGGTATTGCTGAGGGTACTTACACAGTTAAGGTAAGTGCGATGAACAGCAGTGACAGCGAGATCGCTTCTGAAACAAGCAGTGTTACTGTAAAATCCCACGACAGGACAGGCTTTAACTTCAGTCCTGAGTCAACCTATTATGACAGTTCTGATCCATTACAGTCAGGCGGCTATAAGGGTGACGGTACTCCAAAGTCAGGTGCCGAAATACTTTATATTACAGATGAATCTGACATAGATACCGTAACAGATTCAACCGGTACCGTAGGTCTTTCTTCAATTCTTCAAGGCAGAGACAAGCGTACATCAACTCCGCTTATTGTAAGAATTATAGGTAAGATGGATTATTCCGGTTCACAGCTTAACAGTTCCGGATATATCCAGATTAAGCCAAGTAAAGGATATACAAATTATAATACAACCATAGAAGGTATAGGCGAGGATGCTTCTATAAACTTTGGTTTCCTGCTTAGAAATGCAGGTAACGTAGAGATAAGAAACCTTGCTGTTCATGATTTTGCTGATGATGGTATTTCACTTGATACAGATAACTGCAATGTATGGCTTCACAATAACGAATTTTTCTACGGCGTACAGGGCAGCGGCGATAAAGCAAAGGGTGATGGTTCTTCTGACGTTAAGAACGATTCACAGTATGTAACCCTTTCTTACAACCATTACTGGGATGCAGGAAAGTGTTCACTTTGCGGTATGAAATCAGAAACAGGTGAAAACTTTATTACATATCATCACAACTGGTTTGATCATTCCGATTCACGTCATCCACGTATAAGGACAATGTTTGTTCATGTATACAATAACTACTATGACGGTAATGCTAAGTACGGTGTAGGTACTTCTGCTGACTCAGATGCCTTTGTTGAGGGTAACTATTTCAGAAACTGTAAGTATCCTACTCTTCAGGGTTCTGTTGGACACGATTCCGACGGAGCAGGTGGTTCTAACACTTTTGATGACAATCCTCCAATAGGAGCAATTAAGCTTTATAATAACGTAATGGAGGGCAGTCTTGTTCAGTTCACAGCAGGTGCTGACGGCGAAACTGCTTCCGAGGCTGACGGTTGTGTTGTTACAACAAGAAATCAGCGTATTAACTATACAACTGCAGCAGGTGCTACATATAGCAATACAGATGTTGACAATGCTTATGTACAGAGCCTTGCAAATGTAATTCAGCAGCCTGCAGATGCTAAGGCAACTGTAGAGATGTATGCAGGAAGAACCGGCGGCGGTAACTTTGCAGAGGCTACAGGCTTTGCATTTAATGATTCAGTAGATGATAGCGATTATGAAATTAATACTACTCTCAGATCTGCTATTACCAATTACATGGCAGACAGCAATATCGGTAACAAGTATATTATCTTAAGTGTGGGCGGTTCTGTTGACGGTACAGTTGTACCTGAACCTGAAGAACCAACGGAAACAACTACAGAAGCTACAACAGAAACTACTACAACTGTTACAGATCCTACAACAGAAACAACTACATCTGCTCCTGTATCAGGTGAGCTTACTGCTCTTGAGGCAAATAACTATACTGCATCTTCCATGTTGGCAGATTCAGCTCGTTTTACAGTTACAGGCAGCACATCTACTAGTCAGATCAAGATAAATGAAAGTGGTTCTGTTGTATTTAAGGTAAATGCAAATGCAAATGTAACAATTACATATAAGTGTGGTTCTACCAGTGCAGGAAAGACAGCAAGTATCTCCTGTGCAGGAAAGACAGGACCTACTCTTGATGCTTCCAGCAGTGAAAGCACTCTTACATTAACAGGTCTTGCTGCAGGTGAATATACAATTACTGCATCACAGACAGGCGGTACAACTGCCCAGATCATAAGTATGGATGTAAGTTACAGTAGTTCACCTCAGGTTGTTAAGGGTGATGCTAACGGCGATAAGACCGTTGACAGAAATGATGTAATATATATACTTGCCTATGCGGTAGGTAAGGAAAATACAGTTGATATGTCAGCAGATGTAAACGGCGATGGTGCTGTAACGGTAGCTGACGCATATGTGATTTACCAGTATGTACTTGGCATAATCAATACACTGTAATGGGGAAATTGCAGACAAGTAAATACAATTTTCCGATAGAATAATCATTTTACGAGGAGGAAATAAATGTGAAGAGGACGTTTAGTAGATTGCTGGGCGGATTTCTTGCTACAATTATGCTTAGCGGCGTAGCAATAGCAGGCACACCTTCAGAATCTATGGTACGCGTATATGCTGCCTCTTCAGAACTGACACTTGTTCAGGGCTGGTATGAATCCATATACGCTGAGTGGAACAATGATGCCGATGCAGCCAATGCTAAAGTTGAGTATAAGGCTTCAAGTGATTCGGCATATACCACCGTTGACAGCGAGCTTGTAAGAGCTACAACAAATGGTGGCGGACGTGTTGATATACCTGGTATTGCCGCAGGTGACTATGATATAAGGATAACCACTTCGGCAGGAACGGTACTTACACAGACAGGTATTTCCGTTGCGGCTTATGATCGTTCCGGATATGCTCATTTTAATT
>CASFCZ010000038.1 GCA_949293325.1 uncultured Eubacteriales bacterium
TATATACGGCTATCTTAAAACCACATATATAGCCCACTCCCGTAAGTGCTGGTAATGCTGATAATCCCACACCTGCGCCCTTATAAAATGGAAGCTCCCAATGGAGTTCAGATGGGAAAAGTCTGAGCCCATCTGATACAAATTTATACAGGGCAGACAGTCCCAACCCCTTAAATACTGTAGAGGCGGAACTGCCACCCTTTTCTCCTGCAAGGAGAACCTCTGCACAAGCCATACCTTCAGGATAGGGAAGGTTATCCTTTTCCTTTACTATAAGAGCACGCCGTAATGGTATCATAAACAGTACTCCAAGCATACCGCCGCAAAGGGCAATAAGGAATATTTCAAGCAGTGATGGTGGGGATTGTTCCCATTCAGATGCCCACATAAAAAGCGCCGGTATGGTAAAGATTGAGCCTGCGGCAACGGATTCACCGGCAGAACCTATTGTCTGTACCATATTGTTTTCAAGTACGGAATTACGCCGTAGGATAATACGTATTATGCCCATTGATATTACAGCTGCAGGTATGGAGGCGGAAACGGTCATGCCTACCCTTAATCCCAGATAGGCGTTTGCGCCGCTGAAGATACAGGCAAGTATTATTCCTGTTACTATGGCTGTGGGTGTTAATTCCTGCTTTGGAAAATCGCCCTTGTTTTGTTTATCCACGGTAAAATTCTCCCTTCAACTTTCTATAATTTAAATTGTTTTCAAAATTTTCAATAAAATGTGTACCTATATATGGAAAAAAATTATTAATTATTTAACTAGCCTGTTGATATTATGTTTATTTTGCGGTAAAATAAACCTAATATGCAATAAAGCTAAGATTTATGGAGGAGCATATGAAAAAGGTAGATTTAGTTGTTCCCTGCTATAATGAGAGCCAGGTTGTCAATATCTTCTTCTCGGAGGCAAAGCGTGTATGTGATGAGCTTTCAGGATATGAGTTCAGCTTTATATTTGTTGACGACGGAAGCAGCGACGATACCCTTGATCTCTTAAAGGAGCTTGCAGAGAGACATTCCTGTGTGAAATATATTTCCTTTTCACGCAATTTCGGAAAGGAGTCCGGTATGTATGCGGGCCTTAAAAACAGCACCGGGGACTATGTGGTTATACTTGATGCGGATTTGCAGCATCCCCCTAAGCTTATACCGGACATGCTTAAGGCAATGGAGGAAGGCTATGATTGTTGTGCGGCAAACCGTGCCACACGTGATGGAGATCCTGCCCTTCGTACACTGTTTACCAGGGGCTTTTACAGGTTAGTAAATAAGATATCGGAGGTGGATATGCCTGACGGTGCAGGAGATTTCAGAATGATGAATCGTGCTATGGTAAATGCAGTTATTGCCATGAGTGAGGTGCAGCGGTTTTCAAAGGGTATATTCAGTTGGGTAGGTTTTAAAACTAAGTGGATCAGCTTCGAAAATGTGGAAAGAGCAGCCGGTGTTACCAAGTGGAATTTTTGGAAACTTTTCAGTTATGCTATAGACGGAATAACCGCCTTTTCAACTTTTCCACTTAAAATAGCTTCGGTACTAGGTGCCATAATATCGGCATCATCATTTATCTATCTGTTTTATATTATCATTAAGACTATTTTTGTAGGCAAGGATGTTCCGGGATATGCCTCAACCATCACTCTCATGCTTTTTATAGGAGGTATTATTATACTTTCCTGTGGTATACTGGGTGAATATGTTGCCAAGATATATATGGAGGTTAAAAACAGACCGGTGTATATAATAAGGCAGACAAATGTTGACGAGCCAAAGGACGATTACAGATCATGAGAGAGTTAATCAGCAAAATCAGGTTTTTTATTAAAAGCGAAGTATTCAGATACTTGTTTTTCGGTGGTCTTACTACTATAGTCAGTTTAGGAAGTTATTTTCTGGCTGCACTTGCAATAGGTGGCGGTAATGAACTGACTGGTTTGCAGGTTCAGGTTGCAAATATCATATCATGGATTTTTGCCGTATCCTTTGCATATATAACAAATAAGCTGTGGGTATTCAATTCAAGGAGTACCGATATCAGAGTTTTGTTCAGAGAAATAACTTCCTTTGTTTCGGCAAGGATATTTTCCCTTGTAGTTGAGGCAGGATGGCTTTTTCTTTCAGTGGAGCTTTTAAATATCAATGATTTTATAGCTAAGGTTATAGGTCAGTTTGTGGTAGTTGTGCTTAATTATATATTCAGTAAGCTTTTTATTTTTAAAAAAACTAACATTGGAGGTAACAACGTTGAAGAATAATAAGGAAAATGCATTTTTCTCAATGCGTTTTGTGATTATGACATTTGTGCTGACAGCTATGATAATGCTGCTCACTTATATACTCAGAGGTGTATATCCCTTTGGAGATAATATTGTTTTAAAGGTAGATCTTTATCATCAGTATGCTCCGTTTCATGAGGAACTGAGAAGCAGAATTTTAAACGGTCAGAGCCTTTTCTATAGCTGGGAAGGTGGTCTGGGTAAGGAGTTTATTACACAGATAGCATACTATACGGCAAGTCCCATCAGTATACTTATTCTGCTTTTTCCTCAAAGCGCACTGCCTGAGGCTTTAGCATTTTTCATCCTTATAAAGATTGCTTTTGCAGGAGCATTTTTTGCTTATTATATTAAGGCAAGCTTTGGCAAAAATGATTTGTCCATAGTAGTTTTTGGTTTACTCTATGCTTTTACCGCTTACGTTACAGGTTATTACTGGAATGTTATGTGGCTTGATGCAGTGGCTCTGTTCCCTATAGTGGCGCTTGGTATAGAAAGGCTTATTAAGGATAACAAGCATCTTACCTATTGTATTTCACTGGCACTTGTTATTATCATTAATTTCTATATTGCCTTCCTTGTTTGTGTATTTGCAGTCCTTTATTTCCTTGTTGTACTTTTTTCAAATTACAGCTGGAAAAACGACAGACAGATTATTATCAGAAGAATAATAAAGTTCGGTGTTATATCACTGATAGCCGGCGGTATATCCATGTTCCTTACTATACCTACAGCTATTGCACTTTCCCATACAGATACCAGTGATACAAGCTTCCCTAAATTTGAGGTTTATGAAAACATATTCCAGCTTATAACCAATCATTTCGTGGGGGCAAGACCTGTTGTACTTGCGCGTAATGAGGACCTTCCT
Source organism: uncultured Eubacteriales bacterium (assembly GCA_949293325.1). GTDB lineage: Bacteria > Bacillota > Clostridia > Lachnospirales > CAG-274 > CALWRD01. The sequence goes on from CASFCZ010000038.1 coordinate 3,160, forward strand.
AACGTATACAGCGGTGTAATTACTATGCTTCTTCTTCCCTTCTATTTCTTTAATAAGAAAATTGAAAGGAAGGAAAAGGTTTTATATGCGGTATTAATTGTTTTCATGCTCCTTTGCAGTTGTATAAAGCCATTGGATTATATGATCCATGGTTTCCATTTCCCATCAAACCTGCCTCACAGATATACCTTTATTTACAGCTTTGTGCTTCTTTCACTGGCTTATAAGGGCCTTATGAATATAAAGGGCGTAAACTTCAGTATAGTATATAAGGCAGCTATATTCTATGTTGCTTATATCTGTTTTACTGAGTTTGTTCTTGTGAATGCTACCGATGAGATTGACAGGGTACTTGATAACGTTGATGTGGTGTTAAATATTATATTTATTATAATATATATCATTGTACTTTACTGTTACCGTGATGCAAAGACTAAGGCTGAGTTAAAAAATGTTGTTATAGCCATGCTTATCTTTGTAGTGGCAGAAAATGCTTTCTCAAGCTATAATGGACTTGACAGAACAACATCAAGGGATGCTTACGTGAAGTATATGGAATCTGCAGATGAGGCGGTGGCATACCTTAATGATAAAGAGGATGGAAATTTTTACAGGACTGAGTTCAGGAGATTTACTACTATAAATGATGCGGCGCTGTATCATTATAATGGTTTTTCACAGTTCTCCTCCCTTGCCAGTGGTGGTATATCCAATATGATCGGTAACCTTGGTATAGCGGCAACAGGTAACTCATACAGGTACTATGATCCTACATCTCTGGTGGATGCCATGTTTAATATAAAGTATGTTATGAACAAGGCAACAGATTCAGGCAACGGCGAAATAAAAAATGACAGATATAATTATCTTGAACAGTTTGGCAATGTCTGGATATATGAAAATCCTCGTGCTCTGCCCCTTGGCTTTATGGTAAATAGTGAGGTTAAGGACTGGAACACAAGTGATTCAATGCCATTTGATGTACAAAATGACTTTATTACCAAGTCAACGGGCATAACTGAACCGATGTTTACTGATGTACCTCTTGACAGCTTTGATTATACCTATATGAACATAACCGAAAAGGAAAGCGAAAATGTTTATAAGTACCAGCTGACAGATCCTGCAAATCTTGCACTTGAGCCTACTGTAACGGTTAAGATTAAGTCTGATAAGGATCAGTATATGTTCCTTTATGTGGACGCAGGAAATGCCAAGAGAGTTAAGTATACAACAGCTACTGCCAATGAAGACAGAGAACTTTCTGCAGGTAAGAGCTTGTTTGATATAGGTCATGTAAGTGAAGGTGAGGAAGTTACTGTTACCTTTGCACTTACCAATAAGGGTGAGTTTGAAAAGACCTATCGTACAAGCGGTACTGTAAAGGTATATGCAGCAAGTTATAACGATGATGTGTTCCAGGAAGCATATGATATACTTAATTCCAATACCTATGACATCACAGAGTTTACCGATACAAAGATTACCGGTACCGTTAATGCAGATGAAGACGGACTTATGTTTACTTCCATACCTTATAATGCAGGTTGGAGTGTAACTGTAGACGGTAACGAGGCTGATCTTGTTTCAATAGCAGAAGATGGTGTAATAGGAGTTGATATTCCGGCAGGTGAGCATGAGGTAGTGTTCAGCTTTGAGCCTCAGGGCTTCTATCTGGGATGCGGAATATCCGTAATCTCTCTGGCAGCAGCTGTTATAGTAACCTTGTTTGTATTCAAAGAGAAGAAAAAGGAAAATGAACAAAACTAATTAAAAGCATATAAATCTATGAAAAAGCGGCGTAGCAATGAATTTCCTCCAAATATAATAAGTTTACATTTGGAGGTGTAATTCAATATCTACGCCGCATTTTTGCTTTTAATCAAAGAAAAGATGAGCTTATATACTATTATACCGATAAGTGTACCGATTATTGCTCCGGCTATTACATCAGAAGGAAAATGTACATATAAATAAAGTCTTGAAAAGCTTATAAGCAGAGCCATTATATAGGCAATAATTCCACATTTTTTATTTGAATAGGCTATTATTATTGCCGATGTAAATGAGGCAGATGTATGCCCTGAGGGAAAGGAATAATCCGTGGGATTGGGGATAAGGAGGGGTATTTCATATATCCAACATGGTCTTGGTCTTGCAATGGGAATTTTAAGTATTATATTTGTAAGCAGAGCACATATTGCCAGAGCAAAAAGTAATATTATTCCGTTTATGCGATATTTCCGTATGGCTAACATAAAAAGTGCAATAAGTATCCATAACATTCCCCTGTTGCCAAAGGCGGTTATCACGGGCATTAAGGTATCCAGTAACTTGCAGGAAAAGGTGTTATATATGTAATTAAGGATTGTAAAGTCAATATTATATAAATATGCCATTATTTACTCCAAAATTTATAATCCAAAGGTATTTGTGTGTTAAAACATTATGTCCTATAACAGCAACAGTAAAGTGCCGGCTACAATAAGGATAAGTCCCATAAAGGATTTAAGGGATAGTTTTTCCTTAAGTATAAAACAGGAAAAGGCAATAGTGACAACTATACTTAACTTATCTATAGGAACAACTACACTTGCAAGTCCGTCCTGTAAAGCTCTGTAATAGCATAGCCATGAAAGTCCTGTTGTTATTCCCGACAGGCAGATAAATAACAGGCTTTTTCCGTCAATATTTTTGAGCTTATCTGTTTTGCCTGTTACAATAACTACTAACCATGCCATGATAAGCACAACTATTGTCCTTATTGCTGTACCAAGGTTAGACTCAATATCGGTAATACCAATTTTTCCTAATATTGCAGTAAGGCTTGCAAAAATTGCAGATAAAACTGCAAATATCAGCCAGCTGCCTTTTGTTACCTTTGCCGAGCTCTCCTTTTTAGTTATCATTAAATATGTGCCTATACCTATGGCAATTATACATATGGCTTTAAGTATATTAATTTCTTCTTTCAGCAAAACTGCTGCCATAAGCATTGTAAGTACGGTGCTTGATTTATCTATGGGAGTAACTTTGTTTACATCACCTAACTGCAATGCTTTGAAATAACAAAGCCAGCTTCCTCCTGTAGCAAGTCCGGATAGTATAAGGAATAGAAGGGTTTTATCTGAAACAGAGGCTATACTTCCTACAGAGCCCGCAAGAAATGCCATTATCCATGAAAAAAACAATATTATTATAGTCCTTATTGCCGTGGCAACATCCGAGTCCGTATTTTTTATTCCTATTTTAGCTAATATGGCGGTAATGCCTGCAAATACGGCGGAGCCAAAGGCAAATCCTATCCACATAATATACACCTCTTTTAAACTGATGGTTTCTTATTGTTTCCAAAGCTGATTACTTTAATAAAAAAAGTTGCCGTATACAGATAAATAATTCCTATACAACAACTTTATATATGTTATTCAGACTTTTCAAGCCAGTTCAGATAGTCTATGATAGCATTTTCCACAACATACTTAGGTTCCCAGTTTATAGTTCGTTTTGCAAGCTGAATGTTGGCATAGGAACCGCTTATATCTCCCTTACGTCGTGGACCGAATTTGATAGGAATTTTTTCCCCTGTTACATTTTCAAAGGCCATTATAAACTCTCTTACGGTTACATCTACTCCCGAGCCTATATTAAGGGAGAGATAGTCAGAGTATTCCTTTCCTGCCCGTGAAAATGCCTCATCAAAGTTTTCAGCGGCAAGTACATTTGCCATTGCTACATCCCAGATATGTATATAATCACGTACACAGGTACCGTCACGGGTACCCCAGTCATCTCCAGATATTATAAAGCAGGACTCCTGTTTGTTTACAACCTTTACAAGTGAACTTATTATATTGCCGGAAAGATAGCTTTTGCCGCAACGTCCTTTGGGATCAGCACCTATGGGGTTGAAGTATCGGAGTGTTATACACTTCATATCATAGGCATCACAAAAGTCCTTAAGGATCATTTCTGTTATATACTTGCTCCTGCCAAAGGGACTTCTGGGCTTAATCGGGGATTGCTCTGTTACCATGTATCCTGGAACATTATCATATACTGCCGCCGAGGAGGCAAATATTATTTTCTTAAGCCCCAGATCCCGCAGGTTTTTAAATAATTCCATTGTCTGTACAACGTTGGTAGAGTAGTACTCATATGGATTATAAACGGAGTTATATACAGAGCCTTTTTCGGCACAGTGTATCACCAGTTCAATATCCTTGTGTTCATCAAATATTCTGGAAAGAAGATTTTTATCCAGTATATCACCGTGGTAAAATGAGCAACCTGGTATTTTGAGTTCATCTGTAATATCAGCACTGTCTATAATAACCGCCTGATGCCCCTTATCGGAAAACGCATAACTGATTGCACTGCCTATATATCCGGCACCACCTGTAATTAAAACCTTCATAGAAACACTCCTTTGTGGGAACAAGTTTAAATATCTATATTTGTCAATGCCCTGTCAGGGAAGTATCTGTCCCCGGGGCTCCTCTATGCCATAACTGCATTTTTATGAATAAAATATATTTTAAGGCAAAATAAGAGAAATTTCAATACTTTTTTATAAAAAAGACCGTACAGGTTTTTATGCCTGTACAGATCTTTTTTGATTTATTCATACCTGAGTGCTTCTATGGGGTCAAGCCTTGCTGCCTTACGTGCAGGATATACACCGAATATTATACCTATGGCACAGGAAACGGAAACGGCAAATATTATGGACTGAATGGATACTACACTGCTTATACCCATAAAATGTCCTGCCAGCATACCCATTAACCAGCCGAAAATTATGCCTAATATACCACCAAGGGCAGTCAATATAATTGCTTCGGTGACAAACTGCATCATAATATCACGGTTTTTGGCACCGATGGATTTTCTTATGCCTATCTCCCTGGTACGTTCGGTAACCGTTACCATCATTATATTCATTACACCTATACCACCTACAATAAGGGATATTGCCGCTACACCGCTGATAAGAAGTGTAACGGTGCCGGTAACGCTGTTCATAGCTTCAAGTTGTTCCGATGTGCTGACAGCGGTATACTTTTCGCTTGTGTTGTGAAAGTTGTCAAGGACAGCTATAAGTTCATCACATAACATCTCTGAGTTGTCGGGGTCTTCTGCTATCAGTGTGATGTTTGAAAGGGTCTTTTCACCGAAAAGTCTTTGTACAGTGGATATGGGCATGGTTATTTCTTCAGGATATTCGTTGTCAGTAAGGGATTCGGAAGAAGTCTGTGTGTTTTCCACTATGCCTATTACGGTATATTTTTTTGTTCCCTTCCAGGATTTTATGGAGATTTTTTCTCCTACTACGCTTTGATCACAATAGCCGAATACCTTTTGGGCAGTGGTGTCGGTTATTATTGCAACGGAGCTTTTGTTGTCAACGTCACTGTCTGAAATATATCTTCCGTAAAGGAGTGTGGGACTGGATATATTCTGGTAATCGGCAGTTACACCTGATATGGAGGCTGTATTTGTTTCCTTGGGATCAAGGAGCTTTATACTGAAATAACTGCCTGAATATACAGGAGAAATATACCTGACACCCCTTACGGTCTTTAACAGCTCGTAGTCGTCAAGGGTCAGGGCATCACTTGTACGCATATTTCTTGGTGAATTGCTCCTTAGGGAAACCGTTATTTTGCCCACACCAAGACTGTCAAATTGTTCAGTTATCTGCTGCTGACTGCCGTTACCTACGGAGGTGATGGCAATTACAGAGGCTATACCTATAATAATGCCTAGCATTGTCAATATGGTACGCATCTTGTTTGACAGTACATTTACAAATGCCGATTTAAGATTTTCAAACAAATTCAAGATACAACGCCCCCTGTACTTCTTGCTATCATTGGCTCCTCAACGGGCTTGTCGGAAATAAGGTTGCCGTCTTTGAATGTAACTATCCTGTTGGTATACATGGCAACGTCGGGCTCATGGGTGACCATTACTATAGTGGCTCCCCCTGCATTCAATTTCTGGAATATTTCAATTATTTCTATGGTGGACTTGGAGTCAAGGTTACCTGTAGGTTCATCTGCAAGTATTATACTGGGATTACCGGCTATTGCCCGTGCTATAGCTACCCTTTGCCTTTGTCCGCCGGACAGCTCGTTGGGTCTGTGAGTCATTCTGTGGGTAAGCCCCACAATGTCCAGGGCTTCCATTGCACGCTTTCTACGTTGGGAAGCAGGTACTCCACCGTATACCATAGGCAGCTCTACATTTTCTATGGAGGTCAGTTTTGGCAGCAGATTAAAGCTCTGGAATACAAAGCCGATTTTTTTATTTCGTATTTCCGAAAGTTGATTGTCATTCATTTTGGATACATCTATATTGTCAAGTAAATATGTACCCGATGTGGGTTTATCCAGGCAGCCAAGTATATTCATCATGGTTGACTTACCTGAGCCTGATGAACCCATAATGGATACAAACTCACCTTCCTCCACCCGGAGGCATATTCCCTCCAGCGCCAGCACCTCCAAAGCCCCCTGACGGTAACATTTGGTCAGATCTTTGATTTCTATCATTGCTGTTTTCCTCCTCGCTATTCTGTTTCGCCGTAGGTGCAGCGGTACTTAAATCATTAAGTGACATTCCGTCTGTAAGGTTGTCGCTTATACTTGATATTATTGTGTCTCCTTCATTAAGACCTGAGATTATTTCAGTGTTGGTTTCGTCGGTTTCTCCGGCTTCAACAACAGTTATTTTTATAATATCGTTTTCTACCTTATATACGTAGTTTTCTCCGGTTTTTGCATCTGTACCGATGGCTGATGCAGGTACACAAATGACATCCTTCCTGTCAGAGGTTACTATTTCAAGGTCAAGGTTATAGTTTTGCTTTAATATACCGTCGGGATTATCAACGGATATTTCTATAGGTACTACAGTTTCTGAACCCATGTTTGAGGTAGCACTGGAAGCAGTAATATTTATCTTGGTTATCTTTCCTGTGTATACTTTACCCTCAAGACCATCTGATGTCATGGTTACCATTTGTCCTACCTCAAGAAGTGGTGCGTCATATTCCTCAATGTTTGCGGTAACTATCAGGTCGTTAAGGTCAGCTATCTTAAGCATTACGGTGTTTTCCTCTGTGTATGTACCTTCATCTATACAAACCTCTGTAACAACACCGTTTACAGTGGAGTATGTGGAGTAGACTATATCATTAAGATCCTTCTGAGCATCCGCAAGGGTATCATTAAGACCTTGCAGTGTAAGTTGCTGTTGAGCAAGCTGTATCTGTGTTTCGTCCTGATCCAGCTTGTTTACAGCCTCATCCAATGAGGTGTTTGCTACGTCCAGACTGTTATGGGAAGTGGTAACATTTCTTTGAGCACTTTCAAGCTGGATATTAAGGGATTCAAGGGTATCTAGGCTATTGTCATAGGTTTGCTGCGCCCTTTCACACTCAGTTACGCTTGTATCATACTCACTTTGTGTGATACCGCCTACCTGAAGAAGCTGGGCGTTATCGGATACAGTTTTCTGAGCGTCTTCCCAGTCCTTTTTGGCATTTGCTATTTCCGTTTGCTGCTGTTGTATCTGAGTATTAATGGTAGTAACATTATCCTGAGCTGATTTAAGGGAGTTTTCGCAGTTTGTGATTTCATTCTGTAGCTTTTGAAGCTCCGAGTCGGAGGTGGGCAGCTGCAGGCTCTGTAGATTGAGCTGTGCATTTTCTATATCCCTGTTGGTATCTCTTATTTTATTTTCCAGCTCCTCTACGCTGTCATCTGTATCGTATGTAACAAGGAGCTGTCCTTCTGTTACGGTATCTCCTTCTTCTACATGAAATTCCTTTACCTTATTGGTTTCTCCTTCTGCATATACCTCTACTTCGTTGTTTAACATTACCGTACCACTGGCGGTGATGGTATTAACTATATCACCTTTGTTTACCTGAGATGTCAGGTTGTCAACGGGATTTCTGCCACGGGTTTCCACGGCAGGTTGGTTTAAATGCCTGTATACGAAAAATCCGCCGCCTCCCACGGCAACAACTACTATAAGAGCTATGCCTCTCTTAAAAAGCTTGTGCAAGCCAATCACTCCTGTCATTTAAGTTTTTTTACATTATATACAGGAGATTTTAAGTATTAATTAGATATAGATTAGAATTAAATGAGAAGTCTTACGAAATCTTAAACAAGGTAAAACGGTTTTTCCTGTATCTGATTATACCATCAGCCTGTAACTTTGACAGTACACTGCTCAGGGCGCTTCTGTCACAGGCAAGATAGTCTGCAAGCTGTTGACGGTCAAAGGGAATGGTAAAGGGCTTTCCCGGTTGTGTACATAAGGAATTTAAATATGAAAGAACCTTTTTCCTGAGAGATCGTCTGGAAAGGCAATCTATCCTTTCTGTAAGAAATACATTTCTCCTTGCAAACACCTTTAACATATTACAGGCAAGCTGACCTGTTATCTCACTGCTGTCTATCCATATAACATGTGATTCACATGCGGCATACACGTCTACGGCGGAGGGAAGGGAGGAAAAGGCAAAAGCCTCATAAAATAATTCCCCTGAATTTATTTCAGTCAGCAGGACTTCATTACCGTTAATATCCCTTTTTGTAACGTGTAGTCTGCCTGTTTCCACTATTCCTATTTTGTTACATATATCTCCCTGCATAATTATGGGGCTGCCCTTTTTATAGCATTGAGATAGGGTGTTTATTTTTAATATTTCCTCATCTTCCATATCATTGAATATTGGAAGAGATTTCATAAATTCTGTGGTCATTTTTTCTCCTTTTGTTGTAATTACAACATATTATTTGGCTGTATTTTATTATAATAGCTTTGCAAAGTCAATATTGTGAGGTGTATATTATGATAAGAAGAATAATTAAAATAGATCAGGAGCTTTGTAATGGCTGCGGTCTTTGTGCAAAGGCGTGTCACGAGGGTGCCATTGCCATGGTAAACGGAAAGGCAACACTGACAAGGGAGGATTACTGTGACGGGTTGGGGGATTGCCTGCCTGTATGTCCTGTAAATGCCATAAGCTTTGAGGAAAGGGAAGCACCTGCATATAATGAGGCAGCTGTTAAGGCTGCAATGGCAAATAAAGGTGGAGGCTGTCCCGGTTCAAAATCCGTATCTCTTATGCCCATGGGAGATGCTGTGAACTGTAACAGTATGCTCAGCCAATGGCCTGTTCAGATAAAGCTTGTACCTGTAACAGCACCGTATTTTGAAAATGCGGATATTCTGATTGCGGCGGATTGTACTGCCTTTGCATATGGCTCCCTTCATAATGATTTTATAAAGGGAAGGGTTACACTTATAGGCTGCCCCAAACTGGATAGCATAGATTACAGCGAAAAGCTCTCGGCAATATTTGCAGGTAATAATATTAAAAGCATTACTGTTGTACGTATGGAGGTGCCTTGCTGTGGCGGTATTGAATATGCTGTTAAAAATGCAGTAGAAACAAGCGGCAGGGATATCCCCGTTAAAGTATATACTGTTTCCGTAGACGGTAAGCTTATCTGATAGTAATCACTGTTCCTTCCTGTCTTAATTATTATTGTAAATGTAATAAAAATATGTTAAAATCAATATATAATTAACGAAAGGAAGTGAGGACTATGTCAGATATGAATATACAATGGTATCCCGGTCATATGACCAAGACAAGGCGTATGATGGATGAAAATATCAAACTGGTTGATATAGTAATCGAGCTGCTTGATGCAAGGATACCCTATAGCAGTAAAAATCCGGAAATAGATAATCTTGCACGTAATAAAAAGCGTATAATTATTTTAAATAAGGCAGACCTAGCTGATGAAAATAAAACGGCACTCTGGAGTGAGTACTTTGAGGCCAAGGATTTCAGGGTTATTAAGGTTAATTCCATTACAGGTAACGGAATAAAGGATATAAGCAATGTTGCAGCTGACCTTATGGCAGAAAAGCTGGAGCGCTTGAGAAAACGCGGCAGGATATTTACTCCTACAAGGGCTATGATAGTAGGTATACCTAATGTGGGCAAGTCAACACTTATAAATAAGCTTGTGGGTAAAAATATGGCAAAGACCGGTGACAGGCCCGGTGTAACCAGAGCAAAGCAGTGGGTAAAGATACGTCGTGATTTTGAGCTCCTTGATACTCCCGGTATACTCTGGCCCAAGTTTGAGGATAAGGCTGTTGGTATGAAGCTTGCTTTTACAGGCGCCGTTAATGATAATATCATTGATTTGGAGGAGCTTAGTGTCAACCTTATACAATACCTTGACCGCCTCTACCCTGAGGCTCTTAATCAACGCTATGGTGTAGAGTACACGGCGGATGATACAGGTTATGATATATTAAAAAAGATAAGTGAAGTAAGGGGCTTTAAGGCAAAGGGAGGAGAACCTGATACCAAGAGGGCGGCAACTATTCTTTTGGATGAGTTCAGGGCTGCAAAGCTGGGCAGAATGACCCTTGAGATTCCTGAAGATATATCTGAATAAAAAATCCATTTTTTTACAGCATACAAACCTTATTAATGGCTAACAATAATCTTGCGGTGATAAAGCCGCAGTAATTGACCGCTGTATATAGGAATGTAACGGCTACAGGCTTAAATACAGCAGTCATAGCTTATTAAGGAGGTACTTTCAATGGAGAGCAACAGAAGCGACAACAGGTCACGCAGGTCTGATAAACAGTCAGACAGATCCAACCAGTCACGCTCTAACAGAGTAGAGTTTGCAAATGAGATTGGTATGGATATGGATAAGAAGTGTGACGACTGCTCTGACAAGTCAAGCAGAAGAAGCAGATAATAGCGAAAGTATCATTAAAGGGTCGTCCTTATGGACGGCTCTTTCTGTATTTATTATTTGACAAAATATGGGGTATGATGTATACTTGTAAATGTAAGTTAATACTTTTTGCAGGGGGACTGTTTATCAGTTGAGAAGGTTAAAACCTGACCCTTTGAACCTGTCGGTTAATACTGTTGTAGGGAGCAAGCTAATAGAATTTACTAGCCGAGGACCTGTACCTCGGCTTTTTATTTAGGAGGAATACATATGTCATATATTAATGATATTGCACAGTCGGTAACTAAGGTACGTGAGGTATCTCCCCTTGTGCATTGTATTACAAATTATGTAACCGTTAATGACTGTGCAAATGCTGTGCTTGCCATAGGTGCATCACCTATAATGGCAGATGATATAGATGAGGTGGAGGATATTACCTCTATTGCATCTGCACTTGTTATAAATATAGGTACCCTTAACAGACGTACAATAGAGTCTGCTATATGGGCAGGTAAAAAGGCAAATGCAATGAATATTCCTGTTGTATTTGATCCTGTAGGTGCAGGAGCATCTACTCTCAGAAATGAAACCACCAAGAAGATGCTTAACGAAATAAAGGTAAGTGTTATAAGGGGAAATCTTTCTGAAATTTCCTTTATAGCAGGTCTTAGTGTAAGTACTAAGGGGGTTGATTCCTCTGATGCTGATTTGGATAAGGATCCTGTCGCAGTTGCTGATTCTGTTGCAAAACTTTATGGCTGTACAGTAGCAATCACCGGTAAAGACGATATTGTTTCTGATGGTACCAGATGTGTAAAACTCAGCAACGGCGTATCAATGCTTTCAAAGGTAACAGGCAGCGGATGTCTTACCTCCGCTCTTTTAGGTGCATTTATAGGTGCTGCAGGTGATGGATTTATTGCATCCTGCGGAGCTATACTTACTACTTCCATAGCAGGAGAACAGGCCTATGAAAGGGCAGCTGCAATGGGAACAGGAAGTTTTCACATGGCGCTTATTGATTACATCAGTCTTATGGATGAGAATACCATGTTAAAATATGCAAAGACAGAGGTGATTAAATGAAAACGGTTCTTACCATAGCAGGCAGTGACTGTTCAGGTGGTGCAGGTATACAGGCTGATATAAAGACTATAACAGTTCATGGTCTGTATGCTATGAGTGCCATTACAGCCCTTACAGCGCAGAATACTACCGGTGTATATGGCATAAGTGAAGTCAGCAGTGACTTTTTGACAAATCAGTTGGATTGTATTTTTAAAGATATATTTCCCGATGCCGTTAAAATAGGTATGGTATCTGACAAGCCTCTTATTAAGGCAATAGCAGCTTCAATGAAAAAATATGAGGCAAAAAATATCGTTCTTGATCCTGTAATGGTATCTACAAGCGGCAGCAGGCTTATGGCTGAGGATGCCTCCGATTGCCTTATAAAGGAACTTATCCCCCTTGCGGACATTATTACTCCTAACCTGGCAGAGGCAGAGGTGCTTAGCGGTATGGCTATTACCGATAAGGATGAAATGGAGAAGGCTGCAAGGATAATTGCAGAGGATTTTAATGGAGCAGTCCTTATTAAGGGAGGCCACAGCAGTGATAATTCAGATGATCTTCTATACACTGACGGAAGCATGATATGGATAGAAGGCAAGCGTATAGATAACCCTAATACCCACGGCACAGGCTGCACTTTAAGTTCTGCCATAGCCTGTGGACTGGCAGAGGGTAAAGAGCTTCCACAGGCAGTAAGGGAGGCTAAGGATTTCATAAGCGGTGCCATAGCTGCCGGGTTGGATTTAGGTAAGGGCAGAGGACCTCTTAATCACATGTATAAAATAAACAGTTTATAAAATATAAAATTTTAAGGAGGCTTTTAAATGGGCTACAAAACACAGATGGATGCTGCAAAGCAGGGCATTATTACACCTCAAATGAAAATTGTTGCGGAAAAGGAATATAAGACACCTGAGGAGATACGTGAAAAGGTTGCAACAGGTGAGATTGCTATCCCTGCAAATATCAATCACAAGTCCCTTTCTCCTGAGGGTATAGGCTCAGGTCTGAAGACTAAGATCAATGTTAATCTTGGAATTTCAGGGGATTGTAAAAATTACGATGTCGAAATGCAAAAGGTGGATATGGCTATAAGGTTTGGAGCAGAGGCTATTATGGATCTGAGCAATTACGGTAAGACAAATACCTTCCGTCAGGAGCTTATTGCAAAGTCACCTGCCATGATAGGTACTGTACCTATGTATGATGCCATCGGATACCTTGAAAAGGATCTTCTTGAAATATCTGCAAAGGATTTTTTAAAGGTAGTAGAGGCACATGCTAAGGAAGGCGTTGACTTTATGACTATTCATGCAGGTATCAACAGGCGCTCTGTTGAAGCATTTAAGCGTGACAAACGCAGAATGAATATTGTATCAAGGGGCGGTTCCCTTCTCTTTGCATGGATGGAAATGACAGGTAATGAAAATCCATTCTACGAATACTATGATGATGTACTGGATATTTTAAGGGAATATGATGTTACAATCAGCTTAGGTGATGCCCTTCGTCCTGGCTGTATAGATGATGCAAGTGATGCAGGTCAGATATGTGAGCTTATTGAGCTGGGTAACCTTACCAAGCGCGCCTGGGATAAGGATGTACAGGTAATGGTAGAGGGCCCGGGCCACATGGCAATGGATGAGATTGCAGCTAATATGAAGATGCAGAAAAGGCTTTGCCACAATGCACCTTTCTATGTGCTGGGACCACTTGTAAGTGATATATTCCCAGGTTATGACCATATTACCTCTGCAATAGGTGGTGCCATAGCAGCAGCAAGCGGAGCGGATTTCCTTTGCTATGTAACTCCAGCTGAGCACCTTCGCCTTCCTGATCTTAATGATGTTAAGGAGGGTATAGTGGCAACCAAAATAGCTGCCCATGCCGCTGACATTGCGAAGAAAATACCTCATGCAAGGGATCTTGACAATAAGATGTCCGATGCAAGACATAAGGTGGATTGGGATGAAATGTTTAAGCTTGCCTTTGATCCTGATAAGGCAAGGGAATATTTTGAAAGTACACCTCCAGCTGACAGGCATACCTGCTCCATGTGTGGAAAAATGTGCGCTGTCCGTACTACAAATATGATACTTGAGGGCAAGAAAGTAGAGTTTTGTACTGAAAAGTAATTACATAAAATCGGTGTGTAATATAAATTTTTGATTGATAAAAAGGTGTGATCTTATGATTGCACCTTTTTTGTCAAATAGATGTTAAAGGATTTTGCACATATTTGTCGAATAGTGTAAATACAGCGATTTTATGGAGGTGTTCTATGGGAATATTCAGGTTATCAGATGAAAGCTATGCCTTTCCAAATCCTGTCTATGCCGAGGAAAACGGATTACTTGCCATAGGGGGAGATTTATCTCCGGGACGCCTTGTAAATGCCTATGCAAACGGTATTTTCCCATGGTACAATGAGGGTGAACCTATTATGTGGTGGTGTCCAAAGGAAAGGTTTGTTATTATACCCGGTGAGATACATATTTCAAGGTCAATGAAAAAGTTTATGAAGAGGACAGATTTTCGGGTTACCTTTGATACAAGTTTTTCCTCTGTACTGCATCTTTGCCGCATAACCAGGGAAAATAAAGAGGGTACATGGATAACTGATGATATGGAAGTTGCCTATAACAGGCTTTTTGAGTTGGGACTTGCCTCAAGCTGTGAGGTCTGGTACGATGATAAGCTGGCAGGAGGGCTGTACGGTGTCAGGATCGGAAGATGCTTTTTTGGAGAAAGTATGTTTTCTGTAGCCGAAAATGCCTCAAAGATTGCACTTATAAGCCTTGCAGGTTATCTTGAAAAACAGGGATTTGAGTTTATTGACTGTCAGTTTCATACGGATCATCTTGAGAGTATGGGCGGCAGATACATTTCCTATGATGAATATATGGCTATGATAGCAAGGGGAGTTGATTTATTTGGCAATAAAACCTGATCTGTATTCGGAAACAGGCTCTAAGACCATACTTAAACGTCCCAGAATGTATAAGGTGGTTTTTTATAATGATGACTTTACACCAATGGATTTTGTGGTGGATATATTAAAGCTGGTTTTTGGCAAGACTCAAAGTGAGGCATATAACCTTATGATGAGTGTCCACAAGGGCGATTATGCAGTTGTGGGGATATATACGCGAGATATTGCCGCCACTAAGGTCAGGGTAACCATAGATGCTGCCAAGGAAGCAGGTTATCCCCTTAAGGCGGAGGCTATACCTGATAGTGAGTAAGGAGCTGATGTAAATGGAGCTTACCGCACAGTTAAGTAATGTAATAAATTCCGCAGTGGAAATGGCAGGAGAAAGAGGAGACAGGTATATTACTGTTGAGCATTTACTGTACTGTCTTACCTATGATGAAAGTTTTGAGGAAAATTTTGCCTGTCTTGATGGGGATATTGATATTTTGCGTAAGGATATAACTGACTTTCTGGATGAAACAATGGAGAGTCTTCCCGAAAATTCGGAGCCTGAAATGTCAAATGATTTTTTGACTGTAATCAATGAAGCTGTTGCAAAGGCATACTCCAGCGGAAGAACAAGTACCGATGTGAGCCATGTGCTTGGTGCAATCATGGATCTGGAGGATTGTTTTGGAGTATATTTTATAAATAAACAGGGGATTGATATTCTTGAACTTGTGGGAGAAATGTCGAGGGAAAGCATAGCAGGCGACAGAAGCCGTAGTCATAGGGACGCCTCGACGGAAACAGATGTAAGCTGGAAGGATTATCTGGAGGATATGAACAGTCTTTGCCTGAAACAAAATCCCCTTATTGGCAGGAAGCGCGAGCTGGAGAGAACAATACAGGTACTCTGCCGCATGGATAAAAATAATGTTATTCATATTGGGGAACCGGGAGTGGGCAAAACGGCCATTGCCTACGGACTTGCCCGTATGATAGTTGAGGACAGGGTTCCGGATATTTTAAAGGGATCAAAGATGTATGCTCTGGATATGGGCAGCATGCTTTCGGGTACCCAGTACAGAGGTGAGCTGGAAAAGCGATTTAAGCTTATTATGAACGGACTTATGTCTGAGGAGAAACCTATTGTATATATTGACGAGATACACAATATAGCAGGTGCAGGTGCAACAGGTGAAGGCAGTTTTGATGTGTCAAATATGTTAAAGCCCTATCTTGCCGGAGGACATATCCGCTTTATAGGTGCAACTACCTTTGGTGAGTATAAAAAGTCCATAGGAAAGTCAAGGAGTTTGTCAAGACGATTTCAGACAGTCACTGTTGAGGAGCCTTCTAAGGAGGAGTCAGTGGATATTCTCCTTGGCCTGAGGGACAGATATGAGGCCTTTCATGGTGTGGTTTACGATGATGATGTATTTGAGTATGCCGTTGACTGTGCAAGCAGATATATGAATGATCGTTTTTTGCCTGATAAGGCGATAGACCTGATAGACGAGGCAGGGGCATACAGAAAGCTTAATCAGGGTGATAATAACGGGGTGGACAAGGCTCTGATTGACGAGGTACTGGCAAAGGTATGCGGCATACCCAAAAAGTCCCTTGAAAAGGATGACATTCAAAGACTATATACCCTTGAGTCTGTACTTAAAAGCCGTGTATTCGGACAGGAGGAGGCAATCAGCAACATTGTTAATGCAGTTAAGTTTTCCAAAGCCGGACTTAATGAGGAAAACAAGCCTATTGCAAGCTTCCTTTTTGTGGGACCTACAGGTGTAGGCAAGACGGAGACAGCAAGGGCACTTGCCGAGGAAATGGGTGTTAAGCTTGTACGCTTTGATATGAGTGAGTATGCTGAAAAACACACTGTGGCAAAGCTTATAGGCTCACCTGCCGGATATATTGGTTATGAGGAGGGTGGATTGCTGACAGAGGAAATACGCAAGCACCCTCACTGTGTTCTTTTACTTGATGAAATAGAAAAGGCCCATTCGGATATATATAATATCCTTTTACAGGTTATGGATTATGCCACTCTTACAGATAATCAGGGTAATAAGGCGGACTTTAAAAATGTTATTCTGATTATGACATCTAATGCAGGTGCAAGTGATATGGGTAAGTCGGCCA
>CASFCZ010000039.1 GCA_949293325.1 uncultured Eubacteriales bacterium
GTATTCTTTTTGCTATTACTCATACACAAAACAAAAGGGTATGCACCCGTTAAGGCGCATACCCTTGTTGTCAGCAACCCTTGCATGGCAACTGCCATAATTCTTGTTTCGTAAAACCTGTTTTATGAGCAGCTACCCGAAGTTAGTTCTCTTTTGTTTATTACTACAAATTAAATTATTTTAATTGTATTATAATTGTATTTATTGACAAATATAATGGGACAGGGCTTTGCCCTGTCCCATTACCATTATTCAATGTCTGTGCATAGAGAATTTGTCCATATTATATTTACCAAGATTCTCAAGTACTTTTCTGTCGTCAGACTCTCCAATGAGAGTATCCCTTGCCTTTTTAGCTTCAAGCTCATTTTTATTCCTTGCAGGACCGCCTACGCATCCTCCAACACATGCCATACCCTCAATGAAGTCTTCATTAAGCTTACCAACCTTCATAAGAAGCAGAGCCTTTTTACACTCTGCAGCACCGTTGCAGCGATTTACCTTTATATTGGTATTTTCATCCATTTCTGCCAGACACTCAAGCACTGCTGAAGTAACTCCGCCGCCGTTTCCAAAGCGTTTACCGAATACGGAACTTTCCTGGTAGTCATTTTCCGCAGGCTGAAGCTCAACTCCCTTTGCCCGCATCATGGCAGATATTTCATCAAGGGTAAGGGCGTAGTCTGCATTTCCCTCGATTTCCTTGTTAAGACTTTCGTCCTTCTTTGCAATACAAGGTCCGATAAATACGGTAACTGTGTCGGGGTTTTGGCTCTTTAACATCCTTGAAACCGCACACATAGGAGAAACGGTTGTTGACACATTATCAAGAAGCTCAGGAAAATGAAGTTTTACCATATTGACAAAAGCAGGACAACATGATGTGGTTTTTTTCTTGCCTTCCTTATAAGCCTGTGCCCACTCCTCTGCCTCATAGGCAGCAGTCATATCTCCGCCCAGACCTACCTCAACCATATCTGTAAAGCCCAACTTCTTTAAAGCTATCTTCCAGCTGGACATGGTAATCTCACTACCATACTGACCCTCTGTAGCAGGTGCAAGCATAGCAACTACACGCTTACCTGACTTAATTTCATTTATTACATCTACAATAAAGGTCTTGGAACATATAGCACCAAATGGACAGCTGTGAATACAAGCGCCGCAACGTATACACTTATTATCATCTATTACACATACACCATATTCATCATAGGTAATAGCACCTACGGGACATGCCTTTTTACATGGCCTTTCAAGGTGTGCAATAGCATTGTAAGGACATGCCTGAGAACACTTGCCACACTCCTTACACTTACTTGGGTCAATATACGCACGGGTACGTCCCATGGATATGGCTCCGAAGTTACAGGAATTCTGACAAGCCTTACCGATACACTTACGACAGTTATCGGTTACAATGTAAGAAGCAATGGGGCACTCCTCACAGGCAGCATTTATTACCTGTACAACATTGTCACTTTTCTTACCTACAGGGCACTTACCCTCTGCAAGGCGGACACGCTGAATTATAATTTCCCTTTCCTTATATATACAGCAGCGGTACATTGCCTTAGGCCCCGGAATTATTCTAAAGGGAATTTCGTCCCTTTCCTCCTGAAGTTTTCCCTCCCATGCAGCCTTTGCCACCTCGTAGAAAACATCATGCTTAAGACGAAGAATGGTTGCATCATTTGTTACCATACTAACTCTTTCCTTTCCTATTTATATATCATTTTCATTGTACCATATAATGACAATTATCGCCACAAGAAATTTTTTTGTTGATTTGTATTTGCCAAAAAATTATTTGATATTAATGTCAATTAATGTTAGAATTAGTCTGTAATCAAATCGGAGGAAACAGATATGATAACTTTTTTCAAAAAGGAGGCTGTACTTTGTATTTCCGCTCTCCTTGCACTTATTACTGCATTTATAGTACCCCCTAACGTGGAATATATAGGTTATATTAATTTCAGAGTACTTGGTCTGCTTTTTGCCCTTATGACAGTGGTGGCTGGTCTTCGGAAAACAGAGGTAATGGATGCTGTAGCGGAAAAACTTGCCTACAGCTGTAAAAATATGCGCTCCCTTGCCTTTATACTTACAGGGCTGTGCTTTTTCATATCCATGTTTGTTACAAACGATGTGGCACTCCTGACCTTTGTACCCCTTACTATAAGTGTGCTGACCCTTTGCGGTGGCAGCAAATATATAATTTATGTAATAGTAATGGAAACTGCAGCAGCTAACATGGGAAGCATGCTGACACCCATGGGCAATCCACAAAATCTTTATCTGGCAGATTATTACAGTATCGGAACAGGAGATTTTTTTAAAGCAACCATTCCTGTATGGCTGGCAAGCGGTATTATAATATCACTATTGCTTATTTGGGTAAAAAGTGAACCATTAAACTCTGAGCTCAACGGCAATACATACAATATAAACAAAAGGCTTTCCATAATGTACCTTATTCTGGGAGCAATAGCAGTGCTCTCTGTATTCAATGTAATAAACTACGTTGTTTCCGCAATAGTTGTACTTGCTGTGGTACTTATATTTGACAGAAAGGTACTGTGGCGAGTAGATTGGTTTTTGCTTCTTACCTTTGTTATGTTTTTTATATTTGTAGGTAATGCCGCAGAAATTGAGACTATCAGAAGCTTTTTCGGAAAGCTTGCTGAGGGCAGGGAGCTTTTGGTAGGTGCACTCCTTAGTCAGATTATAAGTAATGTGCCTGCGGCGGTTATGCTCAGCTCATTTACCCACAACGGCACAGCACTTATGATAGGTGTAGATATAGGCGGCCTTGGCACCCCCGTTGCATCCCTTGCAAGCCTTATCAGTTACAGAATATACTGTGAATTGGGTCATGGAAACCCCCGTGAATTTATGAAGTGCTTTCTTGGAATAAACTTCGGTATGCTGGTCATATTGCTTATATTCGGAATAATATATTATTAAAGGGCGACATATATCGCCCTTTCTATATATCATAACTTACACACATCCACCCATTCCTTAGCACCTGAAAACTGTTCAAGCTCCGGAAGTGTCAACTCTATGGCACTATTGGAACTGCCTGCCGCAGGAAAAACCGTTTCAAATCTCTTAAGGGATTCATCAAGGTATATCTTTACGCCCTCATTAACACCAAAGGGACATACGCCACCTACAGCATAGCCTATACACTCCTCCACCTCATCAGCCTTAAGCATGGTAGCCTTACAACCAAACCTTGCCTTATACTTTTTATTATCTACCTTTGCATCACCTGCCGCAACAATAAGTATAATACTGTCATTGGTTCTAAATGAAAGGCTCTTTGCTATCCTTGCTCCCTCGCAACCAAGTGCCTTAGCCGCAAGTTCCACTGTAGCACTTGAAAGATCAGTTTCCACTATTCTGTCCTGTGCACCAAAACGCTTTAAATATTCCCTTACCCTATCTACAGACATTAATATCATTTCCTTTCCTACTTTAATATAAAAAATTATACATCTGAATATATACTTTGTAAACAAAAAACCAGTTAGTCTTATGTAACATACTAAAAATGAAACATCAGAAAGTAAAACTTGCAATTTTTAAACAAAAACGTAAATTTATTACATATATTTGGGTGGCATACTGCATAATTTGAAATAAATTATGCAGAAAACGCTCCCTAAAGGTTGACATTAGGCTTAGAAAAGTTTACAATAAATAACAAAGGGGTGAAAACTGTGTTTATATTTAATAATAAAACAAATTTAATTGAAAGACGTGAGCTGAACTATCCTCTCCAGGACGTCAGCGAGCCTAATCTCTACAACAACCTTTACAATTACGATGAGGTACCTAAGGTTGCTTTTAACCACAGAATTGTGCCCATTGATATGCCCGATGAGATCTGGATAACAGATACCACTTTCCGTGACGGACAGCAGTCCAGAGAGCCCTACACCGTAGAGCAGATTTCACGAATTTATGATATGCTTCATTTACTTGGCGGACCCAAGGGTATTATTCGCCAAAGCGAGTTTTTTATCTACACAAAAAAGGATCAGGAAGCTGTATACACCTGTCTTGAAAAGGACTACAGGTTCCCTGAGGTAACCACCTGGATAAGAGCCAGCAAAAAGGATTTTGAGCTGGTTAAGTCTATAGGTGTTAAGGAAACAGGTATACTTGTAAGCTGTTCCGATTATCATATCTTCTATAAGATGAATATGAAGCGTAGCGAGATAATAGAGTACTACCTTTCCATAATAAGACAGTGCATTGAGTACGGCATAAGACCAAGATGCCATTTTGAAGATATTACAAGGGCGGATTTTTATGGATTTGTTGTGCCCTTTGCCTCTGAGCTTATGAAGCTTTCCGAGGAAACAGGTATGCCTATTAAAATACGTGCCTGCGATACTATGGGTTACGGCGTTACCTTCCCAGGCTCTGTACTACCAAGATGTGTTCCCGGTATAATTTATGGTCTGCATCACCATGCAGGTGTGCCCCAGGAGCTTATTGAATGGCACGGTCACAATGACTTCTACAGAGCTGTAAACAATGCCTCATATGCATGGCTGTATGGTGCCTGCGGTGTCAACACCTCTCTCTTTGGTATAGGTGAACGTACCGGTAATACACCTACCGAGGCAATGGTAATGGAATACGCTCAGTTAAGAGGTACTCTTGACGGTATGAATACCAGGGTAATAACAGAACTTGCTGAGTACTTTGAAAAGGAAATAGGTTATAAGATACCTCCTATGACACCTTTTGTAGGCGAAAACTTTAATGTCACCAGAGCAGGTGTACATGCAGATGGTATACTTAAAAATGAAGAGATATATAATATATTCAATACCGAACTGCTGCTTAACCGACCTGTAAGGATTGCAGTAAGTAAGACCTCAGGACTTGCAGGTGTTGCACATTGGATAAATACCCATTTGTCACTTACCGGTGATAAGGCCTTTGATAAGAAGGACCCCGTTGTGGTTGATGTAAAGGAATGGGTAGATAAGCAGTATGAGGACGGCAGAGTTACGGTAATAAGCGATACGGAGCTTATGAAGATAACAAATATTGCACTCTTCCAGCATGGTCACACAGACTTGCACGTTGAGCTTAATAAATAAACATATTAAAAGAAAGGATGAATACCAATGGATAAAATAGAGGCTGCAAAGGCAAAATTCGGTGCGCTTATTGAGGAGCAGCTTAAGAGAGTTGAAAGGATGAAGGAAGATAAGGAATTTGTGGATTTTTCCAAGCTTCCTGTTATCAGAATAGGCATCTGCGGCGGTGATGGCATCGGACCTGCAATTACTGCACAGGCTCAGAGAATACTTGAATTTCTTCTTGCCGATGAGGTAAAAAGCGGTAAAGTAGAGTTCAAAGTAATCGACGGGCTTACTATTGAAAACAGAATTGCAGCTGGCAAGGCTATCCCTGATGATGTACTTGCAGAGCTTAAAGAATGTCCTGTTATACTTAAAGGACCTACAACTACACCACGTGCAGGTGACAAGGTTAATATCGAATCTGCAAACGTAGCTATGCGTAAGGAGCTTGACCTCTTTGCCAATGTAAGACCTGTAAGAATACCTGATGAGGGTATTGACTGGACCTTCTTCAGAGAGAATACAGAGGGTGCTTACACTCTTGGTTCAAAGGGCTTTGAAGTTGACGATGATATTGCCTTTGACTTTACAGTTGCTACTACTGAGGGTACAGAGCGTATTATAAGAGCTGCCTTTGAGTATGCAAAGGCTAATAACAAGGGCAAGGTTACCTGTGTTACCAAAGCAAACATTATCAAGACTACAGACGGTAAATTCCTTAACACCTTTAAGGAAATAGCTAAGGAATATCCAGATATAGAGACAGATGACTGGTACATTGACATTATGACAGCTAAGCTTATTGACGAAAAAAGACGTCGTAACTTTAAGGTAGTTGTACTCCCTAACCTTTACGGTGACATAATCACCGATGAAGCAGCTGAATTCCAGGGTGGCGTAGGTACAGCAGGCAGTATTAATATGGGTAAGAAGTATGCTATGTTTGAGGCTATCCACGGTTCTGCTCCACGTATGGTTGAGGAAGGTCGTGACAAATATGCGGATCCTTGTTCAATTATAAGGGCTGCAAGTATGCTCCTTGCTCACATCGGTTATACAGATAAGGCAAAGCAGCTTGATGATGCCCTTGATATCTGTACACAGACTGAAAAGAAGGTAGTTGTTACAGGTCATTCCGATGGTGCCACAAGTGCAGAGCTTGCTGACTACATTATGGAAACGATTGAGAAAAATGCATAATAAATTCAATTCTCTTACAAATGAGTTTCTGATAGGTATTCGGTTTAATAACTATAAGGATTGGTTTCATGCACATAAAGACATGTATAAACACAATGTGCATGAGCCAATAACTGAACTTGCAAATGAAGTGTATGAGCGTTTGCACCAAATGGATAATAACTTTGTACAGACGCCAAAGATTTCACGTGCCAACAGGGATATACGTTTTTCAAAAAACAAAAATCCCTATAAGGAAAGCAAATGGTTTTTTCTCCGTTCTGACGGTAAGCCGGATTTAACCTATCCCAAGCCCACCTACTTTTTTGAAATATCTCCTGATTGGTGGCGCTATGGCCTGTTTTATGCACCTAAGCCCAGCTATATGGCAGCTTATAGAATAAAGCTTGAGGCTGAAAAGGCAAGGTTCAAGGATATAACAGACAGGATTGTAAGTGAGGGATTTTTTGAAATAGGCGGGGAAAGCTACAAACGGGAGTTTAAAAATGATTTGCCGCAGGAAC
Organism: uncultured Eubacteriales bacterium; assembly: GCA_949293325.1. Classification (GTDB taxonomy): domain Bacteria; phylum Bacillota; class Clostridia; order Lachnospirales; family CAG-274; genus CALWRD01. The sequence goes on from CASFCZ010000039.1 coordinate 6,818, forward strand.
TTAACAGCTGGTACCAGCGCAAATCAATAGAACTGACCCATTATGAGGACTATCTTAATACAGACTTCTATACCGACAAACTGGTGGATATAGTGTTTGAAGGTTTTAAAAATCTGTATGATATGTATAGTTTTTTAAACGAAATCACAGTTGAATAAGCCAAGGGACATTACTTTTATATGTAATGTCCCTTTTAGACTGTCAATAAACCTATAAAACAATAGATTTTTTGAATTAAATAAATATCTAGCCTACATTTTTATGTAACTTAAAGCGTCGCAGACTTTAATCCGCAGGACGGGCTTTGCCCGTTCGAGGGTATAGTGAGAGTTTCTCAAGGGGTTTTAATACCCTTGAGGAACGGTTCACTACTTTCTATGGTGGGTACGTCAGTACCCCTACTGCAAGAAATGCAAGCATTTCTTGCAAGCGTGTCGACTTTTTCGACACGCTGCAAGGGACATTACTTTTATATGTAATGTCCCTTTTTTATTAATAATTTGACAATGTTACTTGAAGGATATGCAACTTTATGCTATAATCAACTTATAATAATTAAAGGAGTGTGGTATATATGAAGAAAAAACTTGCCCTTATTATGGCTGTTGCCTCTGTTATGGCAATGCAGAGCAGTGTGTATGCACAGGATGATGTAACGGTTATAGTAAACGGTGACACTGTAGAGTTAGATCAGCCTCCTGTTATTGAAAACGGCAGAACCCTTGTACCCTTCCGCGGTGTTTTGGAAAAGATGGGCGCTGAAGTAGGTTGGGATAATGAAGCACGTAAAGTCACCTGTACCCTTGATGGCAAAGAGGTAAGCCTTGTTATTGATTCTGACAAGATGCAGACCCCATCAGGAGAACTTACCCTTGATGTACCTGCAAAAATTATCAACTCACGTACCATGGTACCTATCAGAGCAATATCCGAAGGACTTGGAGCTGTTGTTGCATGGGATGCAGATACCAGAACAGTTACAGTCACTACGCCTGAAACTCCTGAAGAGGAGGCACCTGTTCAGCAGCTTGAACCAACATACACCCTTGAGGAGTCCACAACCGAGATAAAGCAAGATGATACTGTTGCCTACACCATTAATGTAAGCTATCCTGTAATAGATGGCGATGCAGCAGGTATTGATGCGATAAATGCAGCTATAGCGTCAGACGCAAAGGCACGTGTTGATGCTTATACCGCAAGCGAAGGAGAAAGTGCTAAAGAGTTTATCTCATCCGGTCAGGAATCATCTTCTGAATGGAGCTGTGACATTGACTACGAGATCAAGTATCTGGACAATACAATAGTATCCATGTATATTACCGAATTAAACTATATGGGTGGTGCACACCCAACTACCATTCCAAGAGGACTTACTTTTAATATGGAAACAGGGGAAAGAATGAGTGCCGATGACTTTATGGAAAACGCTCTCCAGGAAGGTAAAGCCGGTGTAAAAGCTATGGTTGAAGCTGACCCTGAAAGCTATCCTTTCTATGATGATTCCACCTTTGAGTTTACTGAAGATGAATGGTATATAGAAAACACTCAGATTGTATTTATCGTACCTCAATATGAGATTGCTCCTTATGCAGCAGGTATTATTGAGTATAGGACAGATCTTGGAGGTATCTGATAACAAATTTCTAAAGTTGAAAATTTTGAGGTGATTTGCAATGAAAAAAAATAAAATTAATTTTATATGTGGTATTTTGATATCTGCCATGGTTATAAGCCTGCTCCCATGCGAAATGTCAACTTATGCCAATACCGTCTCAAAATCTGACGACAAAAAAACCAATGTAGAAGAAACAACCGAAAGTACAACAAGTGAAGTAACCTCAATTACTTATGACGGGCATGTTGTAAATTCCAAATATAATATACTAAATTTTATTAAAAACAATATGCCTGAAAAACCCGAACTGAGGTTTGAGGGAGACAGCGTTGAAGAATATAATCAATGGCGTGAAAACACCAAAGAAAAGCTTCTTGAAGTTATGGGAATATCTGATCTTGTACCTGCCGACACTGAGCCCAATTTGATTGAAACAACCCAGTTCCCCAAGTACACACGATATAAATATGAAATACAAACTCTTGAAGGTTTGTATATGCCTTATTATGTTTTAACTCCTAAGGAAAGCAACAACGGCAAAGCAGTAATCGCACTGCATGGTCACGGAAGTGACGGAAAAGAAGGTCTTGTAGGTAATGAAAACAAGAGCTATACAGAGGGTATGAAACAGTATCACTATGACTATGCTTTTGATTTTCTTAACAAAGGCTACACTGTCTATGTTCCCGATCTTTTAGGCGCAGGAGAACGAACACTCGGCATATACGCCAATACTACTGCCGAATGCAATGATATAAACAATGCCCTGACAAGTCTTGGGTATAGCCTTCAGGGTATGATACTGTTTGAAAATATGCGTCTTGCAGATTATATTTCTACATTGGATTACTCAGAGTTAGACTGTGTCGGATTTTCCGGCGGTGGTCAAAGTGCACTGTGGCTGTCTGTAATGGATGATAACATTAATAAAACAATTGTAAGCGGATTCCTTCACAGCTATAAGGATACTTTGATTTACAACAACAGATGCGGCTGCAACTTTGTACCGAATATGTGGAAATATGTTGACATGGGAGATATTCTCGCACTGGATGCAGACAAAGATATATTTATCGAAACCGGAAACCAGGATCAGCTTAACGGCGACAGAGGTCTTGAAGGTGTCTATGAACAAATCGACATTGCAAACAAAGCCTTTAAGCTTTTCGACAGAGAAGTTAAATTAAACGTGTGTGAAGGCTCTCACCAATGGTACGGTAGCTGGATGGACGAATTTTAATAAATAAAATAATCCAAAATTAAAAGACTCATTCCTTAAAATGAACTTTACAAGATTTGATTTCCGGAAGCTCAAATTATAGGTTTGAGTCTTTTTATTTACATATTCTTTATACAGGTATCCAATGCCTTTTCAAATATATCCAGTCCTGCCTCAAGCTGTGCGTCAGTAATAACAAGAGGTGCAAGAAATCTGAGTACATTGCCAAATGTACCTGCATTTTCAATAAGCAGACCATTTTTTGCACACTCCTGTACCATAGCAGACGTAAGTTCGGGATATGGTTCCTTTGTTTCGGTATCCTTTACAAATTCAATACCTACCATACCACCTAAGCCCCTTACATCTCCTATAACCGGATACTTCTTAGCCATCTCGTTATATCTTGCCCTGACTTTTTCACCAATTTCAACAGACCGTGCGGCAAGGTTATCCCTTTCTAATATTTCAATAACCTTAAGGGCAGAAGCACAGGCAAGAGCATTTCCACCAAATGTACCACCTATAATACCTCCGGGAACGGCATCCATAATCTCATCCCTGGCAATAACGGCACTGATAGGTATACCACCTGCTATTGACTTTGCAGTGGCTATAATATCAGGTGCAGCTCCTTCTTCTTCCCAATAACAGGTTGCAAACATTCTGCCGGTTCTGCAAAAACCTGACTGTACCTCATCAGCAACAAGAAGAATGCCGTTATCGTCACATATCTTTCTTATAGCCTTTACCCATTCTATAGGTGCAGGTATAAAACCACCCTCACCCTGTAAGGGTTCAAGAACCATAGCAGCAATATATTCAGGGCCTGAACATTCCTCAAACAGCTCATATATACTATCAATATAATACTTGATTGCTTCTTCCTCAGTCATACCTGAAGGACGTCTGTAAAGATAAGGGTACTGTGCCCTGTATATGCCATCAGGGAATGGTCCCATACCCTTTGCATAACTCTTTTTAGATGTCATGGACATGGTAAGTAATGTCCTGCCATGGAAGGCTCCGGAAAATACAATGATATTTGGTCTTTTAGTATAAGCCTTGGCTATTTTTACAGCATTTTCATCAGCCTCTGCACCACTGTTTGCAAAGAACACCTTTTTATGCTCACCTCTTACAGGTGCTATTGAACCAAGCTTTTCAGCAAGATTTACATATCCCTCATGGGTAATTATATTAAACATTGCATGGAAGTACTTATCAGCCTGTTCTTTAACTGCCTCCACTACCTCCGGATGTGAGTAACCGATATTAAGTACACCTACTCCGCCTACCCAATCCAGGAAATAATTTCCGTCAACATCCTCTACCATGGCACCTTCACCACGCTTGATAACACAGGGGTACACGCATCCTACAGCACCTGGGGTAACTGCCTTCCTTCTCTCAATTATCTCCTTTGCCTTGGGACCAGGAAGTGTATCTGTTACAATCTTAGGTAATTCATCCTTTAACATATCAATTCTCCCTTTCATAAAAAAATGCGATAATGCCCTTCGCACCATCGCTTGTTATGGTTTCATTTTATCAGAGCAAAAGTACAAATTCAATGGACTGTTAATACAAACTTTACCTTGATTTTTGTGCTATTAGCACATATAATTTTATTTGGAGGTGCTTGTATGATAAGTGTATATGACTTTTACAAAGCTAACATGGACAAATATAAATTAAAAATTATAGCAGGTAAATCAGGACTGAAAAAGCCTGCACTGTGGCTCTACATGGCTGAGGATAAAAGTGCATTTGATTTTATCCGTGGAGGAGAACTAACAGTTACAACAGGCATGGCAATTTCAGACAGAAAAGATCTGTATGAGTTTATACAAATGCTTATAAAGCACAAGGCTTCCGGTCTTATTATAAATACAGGAAGATATATAAAAGAAAATTATATAAGCAATGAAATTCTGGATCTATGCAATTCTTCTGACTTTGCACTTTTCACAATGCCATGGGAAATACATCTGTCAGACCTTATGCAATCCTTTGCAAATCTTCACTTCAAAAGCAGACAAAGGGACGAAAATATGAAAATAATTTTGCCTGCTCTCTGCCGCAATGCCGACAGTGCATATAAGTACAAGGATTTCCTTATGTCCCAGGGATTAATGCCTGAAGAAAAATATGTTATAGGACTATGTAACATAGAAGAAGATGAGGCAACAGAACTGTATCTGCCTGACATTGTCAACGTTTACAGCAAAGGAAAGCTTATTATACTTCTTAAGGAAAACAACTGGAAGGAAAACGCACAAAGAATAATTAATACCATACCAAAAGTACACCTTGGGTTGGGAAGCCTCAACACAGGTTATGAAAGTCTTTCCAAAAGCTTTACCATTGCTGAGCGGGCCCTTAAAATAGCCGAATATACATCATCACCACTTTTTTGTTATGAAGAAGGGGGAATATATTCTCTGCTTATGAATATGGATCCTCTGTCGGCAAACGAGTTTGCAAAAAAAAGACTTGCAGGACTTAAGGATAAAGAATTACTTCTTACACTGGAAGTATATATAGAGTGCTGGGGATCTCTTAAAGCTGCTGCCGAAAGACTTAATTGTCATCGTAATACGGTACTTTACCGTATGGAAAAAATTAAGGAAGCAACCGGCTGTAATATAGATAACGGTGCCGAACTTAGCCAACTTTACTGCGCCATAGCTGCACTTAAATATGCAAATTCCTTCGAATACTAAAAAATATTTTATATTATGTCATATATACTTGACATAATAGCATAAATATATTACAATATAAATACAGGAGGTGATGTGATGAAAAATCTCAGGCTTAAGGCTGCAAGGGCAGCAAAGGATATGTCACAGGGGGAACTTGCTGAAGCCGTGGGAGTTACCCGCCAGACAATAGGTATGATAGAGGCAGGAGATTATAATCCCTCACTTAATCTATGTATAAATATATGTAAAGCCCTGAACAAGACTCTTGATGAGTTGTTCTGGAATGAGGAGGAATAGCCTATGGATGAACGTATTAAATCAGAATACCACAAGATATATGCAGGTCTTGTACCCTTTATTATACTTATTACTTCTGCATCAATTATAATTAAATTTACACTACTTAAATGGGATGCAGTATACTGTACTACAGAGCTTATTATTCTGATATTTTCCAGTCTGTATATGTTTGTTTGCTGTGCTGTAAAGGGTCTTAAAAACGGATACGCCGGAAAACGTACCTTTAAAAATCTTATAATAAGCATCGTAAGTGCCCTTATTGTTTATATTATTATAACATATGTCCGCAACGGCAGTATGGGCAGAGATGTAGTGGAATTTATATTTACCTTTATACCTGTATATGTTATAACATGGTTTGCCGCTGACAAACTTCTTGCTTACCGTAACAAAAAGCAGGAGGATAAATACAGCGATAACTGAAATAATTTATGCCTGCAATCCCATATGACTTATGGTTGCAGGCATATTTCATATACACACATTACATTAAAGTTAAACATCATAACACTTTTTTTCTTTTAAAAGATAATAACCTATACCCAGTACATCCGCAAGAAACCAACCAATGGGCACAGACCACCATATTCCCAATACTCCAATGGCAGAAATATCTGAAAGGGTATAGGCAAGCACAACCCTTGTGCCCAGAGATACAACAGTAAGGACAACTGACATACCTGGCTTACCCATAGCACGATAATAGCCATACAGAAGAAAAAGAATGCCTATCATAAAGTAAAATGTCCCTTCAATATGGAGATAGCCCACTCCCTCTGTAACAGCTTTCACTTCACTGCCATCAATAAATATTTTCATAAGAAGCTCAGCAAAAATAAAAACACAGGCGGAAATAATAAGACTGAAGATAACCGATATCAGCACCGCCCCATTAACACCTCTCTTAATACGTTCAAAGTCCTTTGCCCCATAGTTCTGAGCAATGAAAACAGAAAAGGCATTGCCGAAATCCTGAACCGGGAGATATGCAAAGGCATCTATTTTAACAGCAGCTGCAAAGGCAGCCATAATTGTTGTACCAAAGCTGTTTACCAGTCCCTGTACAGCAAGTATACCAAGATTCATGATGGACTGCTGCAAACATGTAAGGGCAGAAAAGCTTGTTATCTCACAAACACGACTAAAGCAAAGGCGGATATTTTTATCCCTGCGGAATAATTGAGGAAACTTCATCCATGTATAAATGGCAATACCTATTCCTGAAATATACTGGGATATTACCGTAGCCTCCGCAGCTCCTGCTACACCACGCTCAAGTTTCACCACAAAACACAGATCAAGAATAATATTAATGCAAGTAGACACAGCAAGAAATATAAGTGGCACAATAGAATTGCCTAAGGATCTCAAAAGAGAGGCAAAAAAGTTATAGAGGAATATACCCATCAATCCCATAAAGATAATTATAAGATATTCCCTCATTAACTCCGTCAGCTCACATGGGATGTTTAATATCTTTATTATCCAATCTATCCCTGTAAACACCAATACATTTAATATAATGGTAACTGTACCCAACAGTACAAATGAAGCAAGGATGTTTTCCCTCAGTCCCTGCTGATCTCCCTCCCCAAAGCGTATGGAAAAAACCGTCCCACTACCCATTGCAAGCCCCAGTATAACGGAAGAAATGAATGTCATAAGTGCAAAGGCTGATCCAACTGCCGCCAATGCATTTGCCCCAATAAATTTACCTACTATAATAGTATCGGCTATATTATAACACTGCTGCAACAGGTTACCCATTATCATAGGCACTGCAAATGCAACCATGGTCCTGATTACAGGTCCCCGTGTAAGCTCCCTTTTCATCTTACCGCTCCTATTTCGATTTGTAATTTTATTATTTCTTTACGTAAGTAATTATAAGTTTTATCCGCTATTATGTCAACTATATAATTACATCTTTCTTGACTAAATAGATAATATGCCTGTATAATAAGAAGAGAAAAGGGGGTACGGACGTATGTTTTTAGAAGGTCTTGATATACTGGATCAGAAAATAGTACAGTTACTTATACAAAATGCAAGGATGTCCTACTCAGATATAGGACACGAGGTAGGCATTTCCCGTGTAGCAGTAAAAAACCGTGTACAGGCACTTGAAGAAAAAGGCATAATAGAAGAATATACAACAATAATTAATCCACAGAAAATAAGCGGTGCAATATCCTGCTACTTTGAAATAGAAACTGCTCCTGACAGACTTATGGAAGTGGCAGAACTACTGAGGCAAAACGAAACAATCACTCAGATATACAGGGTAACAGGAAAAAGCAAGTTACATGTCCATGCTGTAGCAGCCTCCAACGATGAAATGGAGGATCTTATATACAATACCATTGATAATCTGCCTGGTATAATTGAATGTAGCTGCAATATGATATTTTCTAGAATAAAGGACATTAAGGGTCTGAGGCTGTAATTAATGGAAATCTATGGCTTTAACAGATATTTTGTCCATTTAAAATATATATGACCTTAATTGACAGGCTGCCACAGGAAGATTTTTTTCTTCCAGGCAGCCTTTTTTACATATAATTATTAAAAACACTAAAAAGGAGCTGCCCGAAGGCAGCTCCTTAAAATTTAATTTGTCATTGATTAAGCAGCGGGAAAATCAAAATCAGCATTAAGTGTCTTCTGAAGCACCATACTTGCATCGTTACCGGTTATACTACCGTTTGCATCCACGTCTGCATAAGTAAAGTCATACTTTTCTACACCTGCAAATGCAGCATCAAGAGTATACTGAAGTATAACAGCTGCATCGTTTGCGGAAAGAGTACCACTCTTGTCAACATCGCCCCAGATACCTTCAACATCAGGTCCTACAGGCTGAGTATTGTTAATAGCTTCCAGCTGCTTATTACCATAAGCTGACCAGTAACTATCCACAAGAGATGTATCGTATGCACCATCTGCATTTGTTGCATAAGCTTCAAATGTTCCGTCAGCCCATACTCTGAACTCTATTTCGTCCTTGGAATTTGCAGAAGAAATACTTACAGGTGTAACAATAGCCTTGCTAAGACCGATATTAGCATTTGTCTTAAGCTCATAAGCCATTTCAGCAGCTATAATAAAGCCACCTACCTTGCTATGATGAGTCTTTTCACCTGCTGCAAAAAGTGCTTTGGCAGTTGTATCATTGCCGTTTACATCCCAAGCTTCCTCATAAAGGTTCTTGGTGTAAGAATAAAGGTCAATACATTCAATACCGTTTTCCTCTGCAACCTGCTTAGTAGCAATTACATACTCATCATTACTACCGTGATGTGAGTAAATTGTACCGTCGGAATTGAAATACATTCTGGAAACAGGAGTAACCATAACAGGAGTAGCGCCTACCTCCTTAGCTGCATCAACCATTTGCTGTAAGTACCACTTAAAGGAACCGTCACCTGCACCCTCAGCTGAAGGAGCTGTGTATGGATAGATGCCGTTTTCATCAGGTGTACCTACAGGAACATATCTGTCAGCATAGCTTGCAGATGAGTCATTGTGACCGAACTGAATAAAGAGGTAATCTCCTGCCATCATTTCGTTCTTGATCATATCAAGGTATCTGTCAGAGCCATCATCCTTAGTACCATCAATGAAAGTACGTGAACTTCTACCGCCCTGAGCATAATTTCTTACAGTATAGTACTCATTGTTAAGGAAGTCCTCAAGGAATTCACCCCATGAACCTTCATCTCTTGCAGCACCGCTATTGTTGATAGCACCTGCTGAATAATCCTTAACTGTAGAGTCGCCTGCAAGGAATACAGCTACTTTACCGTTAGGTCTTGGAGTAACAGGTACATCTCCGCCACCGTTACCCTTGTCAACTGTCTTAACTGTAGTTGTTGACTGTGCCTCGCCCTGTACACCTGCAAAGGTAACAGGAGTAACAACAGCTTTAACAAAATAACCCTCATCAGCAGCCTGAAGCTTGTAAACTTCACCGCCTGCTGCTACACTTGAAGTCTTAATAAGAGTTTCTGTACCATCTTCTGCTACTCTGTACCAGTCAATTCTGGAAGCATCGTTAGCATCATCAGCGCCAAGTGAATACTTAACTGTAAGAGTATCACCTGATGCAGGAAGAAGTACATCTACGTCAGATGAGAAGTATGGAACTGTTTCAAAAGCAACAGCTGCATCTTCTGTAAAGCTTGCAAAACTTGGAGTCCAGTTACCAAAATACTCTGTAACGGCAGGAGCACCTGTAGCATCAGTACCGGTTACTCTGCCTGTTGTATCAACAGCAGCTCCAAGGTAAGTTGTATTATATTCTTTGAAGTTTGCATTCTGAGGTAAGTTACCGCTCATATCCTTCCAGCCTTCAGCTGCAATGGCATCAGCATCCTCAAGTACTGTATTAAAGAAGAATATAGATGCATTCTGATCCCAAGGTCTACCAAAGTATCCACCTGTGTGAAGCATTTCCTGACCTGCTGCATCCTTATCAAGTCTAGTTACTGTACAGCCTCTGAAAAGATAACCCTTATAGGCAACCTCAAAACCTGTCCACTTGTCAGCATCCTGTCTGCCTGCTGTGATATAGCCACCGTTAGCTGTATCGGAGTAACCTGCAAAACGAAGCTCACAAGCATCAAAAATAGCATTACCTGAGCCAAAGATGTAATCTGTATTACCTTCGATTACACAATTTCTATAATATACACGTACAGGAGCACCCATATAAAGTGTATCCTGACTTCCTATAAATGTACAATCCTTGAACTCTGCCATATCAGCTTCTATGCAAAGAGCAGTTGAACGCTCTGTTGCAGCCCTGCTTGTTACATTAGAGCCAAGAGTTCTGTTAAATGCGATTGAGCCGTCTGACTCAACACCATCAACGATTTCCTCATCTGTTACATATTTGTTAAAGGAAGATTCAAAGGTGATACCATCAGCCTTAAAGCCTGTAGCTCCGCTCTTTACATAAGTACCTACACCCCACTTCTGAGGACCGTTCTTGCTGTACTTATCAAAGTCAGCCTCATCATCCCAGTAGCCTGATGTACCAATACTGTAGTACTTATAACCAATACCATAGTACCATGTAAGAACAACATCTCCTGTACCTTCCTTAACAAGGCTTACATAAGGTACATCAATAGAAACCTGCTCTCTGTATGTACCAGGAGCAATATGGATGGTAACTCTGTCAGCCTCACTTTGAGGATTCATAACAGCAGCTGCCTTAATAGCTTCACCAAGGGTTTCAAAGTTGTTTACTTTACCCTCTACACCTACGTAAATATCTCTTACAGAGGTATCAACCTCAGGAACAGCAACTGCAGTTGCCTTAAAGTAAAGGTTTTTAACCACATTGCCACCCCTTACGGAAACATGTGTAGATGTCTTATAATCAGTTGAAGAAATGGCAGCCTGATACTCACCATCACGAAGCTGAACGCTGTAGTTAGGATATTCACCTACAGTAAGATCTGCCTCATAAGTATAATCATCCTCAAGATTAGTAAAGATAAGTGCAGAAACATTGGCAGATGTAATATCACCGCCGTCACTTACGATAATATCACCTGAAACAGTGTAAACTGCCTTTGTGGCCACCTCAATATCATGAGTTACATTCTTAACATTTGAATAAAGAAGTGAGCCGCCTGAAATGATTTCATAATCATTTACACCACTGATCTGAGCAGTGTAAGTAATGTCAGGCTGAAGGGTTGCAGAATAACTTGAGCCGTTAATAACAGCATCTACTTTATCTGTATCCTCTGAGTCCGGAACAAGAGTAAGCTTAAGATTGCTGATATCATAAGATGATGCAAAACCTACAAGGTTACCTGTTACATCGTATGTTTCCTTAGGCTCTACTTCAAATGATGCACTTGCACATCCGGCAGTGATTGCACTGTAAGGAACCTCAACGGACTTAGTTGCAAATGTAAAGCCCCAGCCTGTAACACCCTTCAATGTAGCTGAATAGGTATAACCCGGAGTTACATTAACAGTAAATGTATTGTCTCCTGCCTGAACAGCAGTTTCAAAGGTGTCACCTGTTGTATCATTCTTAAGGGATACGATGCAGCCTGATGTTGTTGCATCTGCAAGATTTGTAATTGTACCTGTAACAGCAGTTGCAGGGTATCTTACAATCCTGTTGATAACAGGCTTACCTGATACGGAAGTGTCATACCAAATCTTGTATGAACCGCTGTATTCAGCTACAAATGAAAGCTTAGCCATTTCACCTGATGGAACGGTAGTAACATCATCCTGTGTACCACCCTCGCCAAGATATGTAAAGTGAACGCTAAGATCAGCAGAGTTTGAAGCACCTGTATATACAACTACCTCATCTCCGGCACTTATAGTGTCGATCTGAGCATATCTTCTGTTGTCACCACCGGTACCATTTGCATACCACATACCTGCTGCGGTATAACCATCAGCATAGGCAGTTTCAGCCTTACCGTTTGTACCATAATTTTTAGTACAAGCAGGGTCATAACAGTACATTCTGTCATTTGCCACAACATTAACAGTAAGACCGTTAAAATCTACATCTCCGGGTGCAGAAAACTTTCCGCCTACAGCAAGAGTACTGATATTGTTGATAAGATCAACGGTAATACGGTTGTTGTAAAGGGATGTGTCACTTTCGGCAACAGCACCGAAATCCCACACATCAATCTGCGCACCTGCAGCAAACGCAGTTACGGAAGTGCCTGAAAACATAACACTGAAAAGCATTACAAAGGATAAAAGGGCACTTATTCTGCGCTTAATTTTGTTGCTCATTAAAAATTCCTCCTTGTATTAATATTTTACAGAGCATAAATGTCTGTTTATGTTAATTATAAGTGTTTTTACCATTCATGTCAACGAAAATAAAGTTTATATAACTATACCTGTATCTTTTTTATACAAATTACAGATGGTTATAACAGTTTTTCTTTGTTAATTGTACACATTTTTTTATTTATTTTAAAATTTACTATACATCTTGTACGTATAAAAGCACAGTGCACATTATTTTCTTTCTTCTATTTTATATATAAAGCCGCTTTTATTCATTAAGTCCATATAGGGTTCCGGATCAAAATATTCCGGAGAAAATACACCAGCCTCTTTCCATATACCCTTTGCTATCAGTTCAATGGCAAGGGCAGCGCCAAAACCTGTCTGTACCACCACCGCCTGCATACCCCAGTCCTTCATAGAACGGCTGTTATCAAAGGGCTGGTAAATAAAGTACTCCTTTTCCCTGCCATCTTTGATTCCTTTACAGAGTACACCTACAAGCATTTCACCCTTCATTTCAGAGCCTATATCCTTAGGCTGAGGAGCACAGGCTGCCACCACATCACGGGGAATAACCTTAACCCCCTTTACATCAACAGGATGTATACTCCTTAACCCCAGCTTGTCAAGAACCTTAAGGGCAGTTATCAGATTTTCATCAAGACTTATCTTAAAGGTACACTTTTCAAGACCATATTTACCCAGATAACGGGGCATGGTCACCACTTCCTCATGTTCTACCTTAACAAGGCAGTTTTTACCTACACCATCAGGCATATAGAAATCTTCTTCCCCTGCAAAGGCATCCTCAACAATAAATTTGCCCCTGCAATATTCAACATTGGGATTCATTACCTCGTCAAGGACAGTCCATACATTAAAACCAAATGAAATATCATCCTTATCGGCAGTGGGAATAGAAAGATTCCCTCCATCCTTGACATGGAGTTCCTTAAGCTCATCAAAAAGATGAGTTGCTGCATACTTGGCAAAGACATTTACCACACCCGGGTCAATACCCATACAGATAAGAGCCATGTTACCCCTTTCCTGCCATTTTGAATGTCGGTCAAAGTTATACTTTGTCATAGGTTCAACATAGCTGTTTTCAATACCCTCCCCAAAGGCAGGATGATCCATAGGTACTGACCATGTACCCATATTACCGTAATCCACACCTGTTTCATAGGCAGCATCAAATATCATATTACTGGCAAAGGGTGGGGCTGCATCCATTACAAAATCAATATTATGCTGCCTTATAAGTTCCACAAGCTCCTTTGTATCTGTGGCATCCGCTTTACTGTAAACAAAACGCTTGTCCTTCATATTTTCCGCAACGGTCCTTGCCCTGTCTGTATCATAGTCCGTAACAAGAACATAATCAAGCCAGCCATCTTCCCTTTTCTTAAGTATCTTCAGTATACTTTCACCTACAGCACCTGCACCCACAAGCATCATTCTCATAAAAAAACTCCTTTCTGTAAAAAGCATTTATACTCCGTTACAACCTGTAACCATTCCTGTTTGTTTGTACAAAAAAAGGACAGGATAAGGACGCACCAAAATAATGCATCCTTATCTCTGTCCTCTTTACCGGTTGGTTGTAGCCTCGTTGGTGACAGGGATCTACGCCCCTGTTCTCTCCAAAGATTTGTCAAGCCGCCTTCCCATTGCCTGTCAGTTTCTGTACAGGCTCGGATATCACCTGTACATTTCCGCTTCGGCACAGCACCTAAGCTGTTCTCGGGCGACTCTCTTTCATATATTAATTGTCAACGTAAGGAGATCAAAGGGTCTTGTAACCTCTTTCACCTGTACGTATTCTTATTACATCCTCAACAGTTGAAATAAATATCTTACCATCACCTACACTGCCCGTGCTGAGCTTGGCCTGTAGATCACAGAGTATATCCTCCAGATCCTCATCCCAAACCACAGTCATAACATGTATCCTTGGTACAAGGTTAAGGTCAATATTGAGTTTTTCAAACTCTTTGATAGTTCCCTTCTGATGACCACAGCCCATGGCAGCTGTAACGGTAAGACCTGAATATTCGTTTTTAGCAAGTACTTCCTTAATAATTTCAACCTTGTCAGGCTTTGTAATAATTTCTATTTTCTTCATAAAATCCTCCTCGCATTACTGCTTCATACCGGAGAATACCTCGTCATAATAGGTAGCTGCATCGCCTACATCCCCAATAAGGTGTGCCCTTGCAATCTCATCCCTGTCACAGTCTGCACCTGGGTTATTGTAGAAGCTGTCATCAAGAAGCTCATAGGCTCCTTCATTAAGGCAGATAGCAGGGAATTCGTCAAGGCACATCTTGTACACGTCAGGCCTGTGAATGAAGTTTATAAACTGCTCAGCAGCCTCCTGGTGCTGACTTGTTGCAGAAAGCACAAAGTTGTCATAGGAAATTTCACATGGCTCCTCAGTGTAAACTATCTTAATATCAGGATTTTCCTCAATAGCAAGAGCTGCATCCATATTATAAACTATACCCGCTGCAACATCATTTGTAGCAAGGGATGAAAATGCCGTATCGCTGTCATATATCTTAATATTGTCGGCAAGCTTTGAAAGCCACTCTGAAGTAGACTTAATGGTTGCCTCATCGGTAGTATCAGGATCTTCACCCATAGCCTTAAGTGCAATGCCAACTATTTCACGACAATCGTCAACTGCAACAAGGTTTTGTGCAAGCTTAGGATCAAGAAGATCGTTGAAGCTCTTTATCTCAACTCCCAGCTCATTACATTTTGCCTCATTTACTGCAATAACTGTCATTGTCGCCATATAAGGAACGGAATACTTGTTCTCCGGATCAAAATCCATACCCTTATATATATCGTAAAGGTTGTTGAAATTTTCAATATTGGATACATCTAGCTCCTTAATAAGATTCTGCTCCTGCATTGCAGGTATAACATAATTGCTGGCAACAATAAGGTCATACTGTTCGGTACCCCCCGCAACAAGCTTTGCAAGCATT
>CASFCZ010000040.1 GCA_949293325.1 uncultured Eubacteriales bacterium
TTTTTCATAAAATCAAGATAGATCCGGCAGTTGCGTCGGGACCCCTTATTACAACGGTTAATGATCTGGTTGCGGTAATAACCTATTATGGCTTGGCATGGATACTGCTGGTTAATATTTTTAATATGGCATAATTAGTTGCAACAGGCATAATTTAAGTCACTGGGAATAGTAATTCCACAGTGACTTTTTTTATGAATTTTGCTCATGTACCCTTATTGTAATAAAATTTATTTTTTGTATCAGTCCTATTATCTGACCTGACAAAAGTACGGTTATTACAGAGTATACCAGCTTTGAAAGAGGAATATAGCTTATTGAAAGCCCAAGTACCGTAAAATCTGTGAGCAGATATACCCATTGTATTTTTATTTTGGTAAGGTGGGATATACTCATGGCAAGGGCATCATCTCCACCTGATGCACCACCAGCTTTGACACAAAGTCCGGCACCTACACCTACGAATAATGCACCTATAATGGCAGATGTAAGGGGCATATTTGCAAGCTGTGGAAACAGAGGATCAAAGCTTTCACATATACGGTAAAATAATGAAAAGCCCAGGGAGGATACTCCCGAATAAAACAAAAATCTCCGCCCCAGCAGTTTCCATCCCATTAAATAGCATATTACATTAAGTATTAATCCTGACAGGGATGGAGAAATTGAAAAGATGTTTTCAAGGAGGAGGGTCATACCCAATACGCCTCCCTCCGTAACACCTGAAAAAGAGTGTACGTTGTAAAGCCCAAAGGCAAGTATGCCGCTTGCTATCAGTACCACCCCACAGGAAAATAAAGTCATGGAGAGCTTTTCTTCCTCAATCCCCAGTATCCTTTTTATTAACATTTAAAATACTCCTTTATATTGATTATTTCTTTGGCAGGATATATAATAAACCATATAGTAACTATATTGTCAAGAGGTAAAATGCTATGAAAAGATATTTTTCTATAGGCGAACTTGCCGGATACCAGAACATTTCAAAGCAAACCCTGATTTACTATGATAAGATAGGGTTGTTTTGTCCTCATTATGTTGATCCGAATAATGGCTATCGTTATTACAGCGAAAATCAGCTGGATATACTGGATACTATCCTTATTATGAAAAATCTGGGTTTCTCCCTTGAGGATATTAAAAGACATCTGGAGGACTATAATCTGGATAACAGCCGCAGCCTGATGAAAAATCAGCTTAGGGTAATAGAGGATAAGATAAGGGAGCTTAATCTTATTAAGGGACGTATTCTGCATAAGTGCAGGTGGCTTGACTATGTAAAGAATATTAAGGACAGAGAGGCAGTTACTGTGGAGAAATTTGACCCCCAGTATATATTTTGTATGCCTGTAAAGCCCCCATATTCATATACTAACATAAGTATTGCCACCAAGGCCTGTTTTACTGAGGCAGCTCACAGGGGTCTTCCTGTGTTCTTTCAATCAGGGGTAATAGTACCTCTTGAGCACATAAAGTCAGAACGGTACACTGAGGCAGTTACTGCCTTCCTCTCCATGGCGGAAACGGAGCAGACGGATAATATAATATTGCTTAAGGCAGGCAGATGTGTAAGTACATACCATTTGGGGGATTATGACCTGATAGGTACTGCATACAGGCGTATACTTGACTACTGTGCCAAGGAGGGACTTGATATAATATCCGATTCCTATGAATTTTGTATTAATGATTACATTACCTCAAAAAATACGGATGAGTATATAACAAAGATTTGCTTTTATGTAAGGTGACTTAATAATAGTCACCTTATAGTTGAAATAGCAGAAGTTTCAGCCACCTAATGTTATGTCCTGGGTATTGTACCAGTTAATGGCCTCTGTTATATGCTGTACTTTAAAGTCAGGCCAAAGGGAATTTACAATATAAAGATCAGAGTAAACTGACTGCATGGGTAAAAAGCCAGACAGACGACACATACCGCCCCAGCGTATTATAAGGTCAATACGGGATATATCGGATGAACGGGGTGTACCTGTACTCAGATCCCATACAGGACTGTAATTAACAAGGAAATTAAGTTTTGTTCCGCCTTTACCTATTTTAGTTCGGGTAGTATAGGGCTTTAATTCAGGAGGAAACATGGGGGAGTCGGCATTTCCTATTACCAGTAGTTCGCAGTCAGTTGCAGATATAAGTTTTACAGCTTCTACACATGCCTTTGTAAAGGCAAGTCTTTGCCTAGTAGGTCTTTTGGTATTATCCACTGTAAATCCGTAAAAGGTGACCTCCTTTACACCAAGTTCCCTTAATGTGTTAAAGGCAGAAAGTCCAGGGGAAAGCCCCATGTCATATCCCTCTGATTTGTCAAGTCCCAGTGACGCTGCATATCTTCTGTTACCGTCGGGTATTATACCCACATGTTCAGGTATTCGCATTTTATTACCTCCAAATAAGTTTTTATTGTTATATATTTCCTTTTTTGTGTAAAAATATTCCTGACAAAATATTTCTGACAAATTTATATATTTTTGCAATTCCCTCTTTATTTATTTGGAAAATCAATGTATACTAGAAAGAGTAGGTTAATTTCGGCTGTATATAAAGCTGTAATGGACCTGTAGGGGCATGATGCCCCGGCAAGTATCTCTTTTTTTGAACGGAGGTATAAAATGACTGAAAAAATAATGCTGCTTGACGGAAACAGCCTTATTAACCGTGGCTTTTATGCTATGCCCCTTTTAAGTAATAAAAATGGGGAGTACACAAACGGTGTATACGGGTTTTTAAATATATTTTTTAAACTTTATGACGAGGAAAAACCCCAACGCATAGCTGTGTGCTTTGATGTACATCAGCCTACTTTCAGGCATCTTGAATATGATGGATACAAGGGCACCAGGAAGGCTATGCCTGAGGAATTAAGACCACAGATACCACTTTTAAAGCGTATACTTGAGGCAATGGGTATCAAGGTATATGAAATGGGTGGTTTTGAGGCAGATGATCTTCTTGGCACACTTGCAAAAAAAAGCGAGGCAATGGGTTTACAGCCTGTAATAGTGTCAGGTGACAGGGATTTGCTGCAGCTGGCAAGTGATGTTACAAGGGTACGGATACCTAAGACTAAGGGTGGTCAGACCATTGTGGAGGATTACAACGCACAGGAAGTGATGGCTACCTATGGTGTAACCCCAACGGAGTTTATAGAAGTGAAGGCTCTTATGGGGGATACCAGTGATAATGTGCCGGGTGTACCGTCCATAGGTGAGAAGACAGCCATAAAAATAATAAGTGAATATAAGACGGTGGAAAATGCCATTGCCAATGCAGATAATATCAAGCCTGCAAAGGCGGCTGCGAACCTGAAAGAATATGCTGACCAGGCAAGACTCAGCAAATATCTTGTTACAATAAAAACTGACGTACCTATCCAGTTTGGGGAAAATGACGCCCTTGTTTGTGATATATTTAACAAAGACGCCTATGAGCTATTTAAGGAATATGAGTTTAAAAGTATGCTTAGTCGCTTTGATACAAAACAGGTTACGTCAAACCAGACTCCTGAGGGTGACTTTACCCTTATTACAAATTTTGCAGAGGCAAGGGAAGCTCTTGGTGGCTTAAATCCATTTGAACCTGTATCTTACAGGCTTATTTATGATGATGGTAATATAGTGGCGGCTTCCTTTTGCGGTGAGGCAGGTAGTGCCTTTGCCATATGCCTTGAAGATGAAGAACTTACAGAGCTTTTCAGAGAATTTTTCTCATCTGATACCCCTAAGATAGCCCACGACGGCAAAAGGGATATAGTCAGTCTGCACAGACTTGGTATAGAACTTAAGGGTATAGTATTTGACAATATTATAGCTTCCTATATCCTTAATTCAGGCAGGGATGAATATGAATATAATGAGCTTGCAGAGGATTTCTTAAATGAAAATTATCCTTCCGTTGAGGAAATACTCGGCAAGGGTAAAAGCCGCATCTCTCCCCTTGCCCTTTCCAATGAGGATAAGTGCAGGCTCTTTTGTACCATGGCAGAGGTAGGTTACAGAGCAAAGATTGCCATGGAAAAGAAGATAGAGGAAAATAACCAACACAGTCTTTACTATGATATTGAGCTGCCCCTTATATATGTGCTTGCAGATATGGAGATAACCGGTATGGGTGTTGACCGTGAAGGGCTTATTGCCTATGGAAAAAGCCTTGAGGGACGGATAGATGAGCTTAAAAAGGATATATACTGGCTGGCAGGTGAGGAATTTAATATTAACTCGCCTAAGCAGCTGGGGGTCATTCTTTTTGAAAAGCTTGGGCTTAAGGGTGGTAAAAAGACCAAAACAGGCTGGTCAACTGCGGCGGATGTCCTTGAAAAGCTTAAGGACGAGGATGAGATAGTAGGCAAGGTATTGGAGTACCGTACCTATATGAAGCTTAAGTCTACCTATGCAGAAGGACTCCTTGCGGTGCTGGATGAAAAGACTGACAGGATATATTCCACCTTTAATCAGACTATAACCACTACAGGCAGGATAAGCTCAACAGAGCCTAACCTTCAGAATATCCCTATTAAACTGGAGCTTGGCAGACAGTTAAGACGTGTATTTGTACCAAGGGATGGCTATGTTTTTGTTGACGGTGATTATTCCCAGATAGAGTTGAGGGTACTTGCCCATATGTCAGGCGATGAGACACTTATAAATGCCTTTAAGGAAGGTCAGGATATACACCGGCTTACTGCTTCCCAGGTATTTAATGTACCCTTTGACGAGGTAACTCCCCTTCAAAGATCCAATGCCAAGGCTGTTAATTTTGGTATAGTGTATGGCATAGGTGCTTTCAGCTTAAGTCAGGATATAGGCGTAAGCCGCAAGGAAGCGGAGCTTTATATTGAAGGCTATTTTAAAAAGTATCCTAAGGTAAAGGAATTTATGGATAATTCGGTGGAAAGTGCCCGCAGGTTGGGTTATGCCACCACAATTTTTAACAGGATAAGATATATACCTGAGATATCCAGTTCCAACTTTGTTCAACGTTCCTTTGGTGAGAGGGTGGCAATGAATATGCCTGTACAGGGCAGTGCCGCTGATATCATTAAGATAGCCATGGTAAAGGTATATCAGAGACTTAAGGCAGAAAAGCTTAAGTCAAAGCTTATACTTCAGGTACATGATGAGCTTCTTATTGAAACTGAAAAAAGCGAACTTGAAACAGTTAAAAAAATATTGACTGAGGAAATGGAAAATGCAGTAAGCCTTTCTGTTCCTCTTGAAACGGATGTACACATTGGAGATACATGGTATGAAGCAAAGTAAGGTAATAGGCCTGACAGGTGGCAGTGGCAGTGGTAAGTCCACAGTGGCAAAGGCACTTGAGCATCTGGGAGCCCTTATTATTGATTGTGACAAAATTGCCCACGAAAATATGCTTAAGGGTGGAATAGCATATAATGATATAGTCAATGCCTTTGGCAGGGGAATACTCCTCACTGATGGTGAGATAGACAGAAGAAAGTTAGGAAATATGGTTTTTTCTGACAGGACTGCTCTTTCGAGGCTTAATTCTATTGCTCATCCCTATATAGTAGATAGGGTCAGAACCATACTTAGTGATGTTGAAGGCCTTGCTGTTATAGATGCCGCCCTTTTGTACGAGGTAGGGCTTGACAGACTTTGTGATGAAGTATGGGTAACACAGGCGCCATATCCGGTGCGGATAGAGCGAATAATGGAACGTGACGGCATTACAAGACAGGAGGCTGAAAACCGCCTGAGCAATCAGGGAAAATACGACCGTGGAGATAAAATAATAGTAACGGATTTTGCAACCTTAGAGGACCTTGAGAAATATATAAAGGAGCTAATATGAAGTCATTTGCAAAGTTTGTTAAGGGAATGGCGGGCTGGCTTATACTTCTGATTTGTATATGTCTGTGCCTATACTGTATAATTTCGGCAGTTTTTCCCCTTGAATACTATGAGATCATAAAGACCTATTCCGGAAAGTATGACCTGGATACGGCTACTGTGTGTGCCTTTATAAATGCAGAAAGTCACTTTGATTGTGAGGCAGAAAGCCATAAGGGTGCAAAGGGACTTATGCAGATAATGGACGGTACGGCATTGTGGGCAGCAGAGGAAATACCCCTCGATGATTTTCAGCCTGAAGATATTACAGATCCTGATACAAATATACACATAGGCTGTTGGTATCTTAACAGGTTAACAAAGCAGTTTGACGGAGACAAGACTCTTATTATGGCTGCGTATAATGCAGGCAGTGGCAATGTAACCGGCTGGCTGTACAATGAGGACTACAGCCCCGATGGCAAGACCCTCGAAAAGATACCCTATGCAGAAACTGAAAAATATGTTAAAAAGATCAACTTCTATGAAAAAGTTTACAGATTGTTGATAAAGGTGAATTTTTATGAATAAATATATTGCCTTATTATTAATATTTGTTATGATGCTGACAGGTTGCGGCGGGGAGAATGATACCCTTGCCGACGTGGAGACTACTGAAATGACAAGTCTGTCGGAAACTACAACGTCAGCAACGGTGGAAAACCCTACCCCAGGAGGTACGCTTAATATCTCAATGCGCAAACCTCAGACATTAAATCCTCTCCTTAATGAGGATGTAACTGTGGACAGCGTATTGAAGCTTATGTTTGAACCTCTTTTTGTTATGGATGAGCATCAGAATATAACCGCTAACCTTGCTGACGGCTATCTTCTTGCAGATGATGGTATGAGTGTTGCAATTTCCCTTCGTTCTGATGCAAAGTGGAGCGACGGCACAGCAGTGACAGCTTCTGATCTTATATTTTCCCTTGATACTATAGCCGGTGCACCTGCAGGCAGTATATATAAGCGTGCCATGGCAAACGTATCAGATTATTATCAGACCAGCAGTACTACTGTTGTTATTGAGTATTCGGCACCATTTGGAGGCTGTGCATACAATTTATGTTTCCCACTTATTCCGGAACACTATTACAAGGGATATAATACAGTTGATTCTGAACGGAGTATGAAACCCCTTGGTAATGGTATGTACACTTTTGTGGACTACAGAATAGTAAGATACATGAATATGACGGCTTCGGATAGCTGTTTCAGAGGTAAGCCATATATCGAAAATATAAATGTTACGGTTATTGATGATAAAGAAACGGAGATTAATGCCTTTGAGCAGGGGATTATTGATGTTATTTCAGTAAGTCCTGAGGAATTTGGTACCTTTAATTCACAAAATGAAATAGAGGCAACTCCATATTCCAGCAACAAGTTCGAGTTTCTTGGATTCAACTTTAAAAACTCTGCTCTTGCCAATAAAAATATCAGGCAGGCAATAGCTTATGCAGTGCCTATGGATAATATAATAGATAATATCTATCTTGGCAATGCTGTCAAGAGCCTTACCCCGGTTAATCCGGAGTCGGTGCTTGATGCAGGCGAGGATATTGATGGCTATGATCATGACCTTAATATGGCAAGACAGCTTGTGGCACAGACAGGACTTACTGCCCAGCAGCTTACATTTACCATACTTGTTAACGAAGACAATAGCGAACGATGTGAAATAGCGGAGCTTATTGCCTCTGAACTAAATCAGATAGGTATGAATGTAACAGTATATAAAACCACATTTGCAAACTATGTAAGTATGCTGCAAAACGACAGCTTTACTATGTTTATAGGCGGTATGGAGTTAAATACGGGAGTTGACCTTAGGGCTATGCTCCTTTCAAGTTCCCAGAGTAGTGGCTCAAATTATTTCAATTTTTCCGATTTGCAGATGGATAATCTTCTTAATGCTTGTGCCTCTGCGTCCAATGACGAGGCGTATAAGGCAGCCATTGCACAGGTTCAGAAGTACTGTGCATCTCAGCTGCCCCTTGTAGGCATTTGCTTTAAGTCGCAGCTTTTACTGACAGATGGCAGAGTTGAGGGAAATAAAGATCCTGTTATTAATGATATTTACAGGAATATAGGTAACTGGTATATAGCAGACTAAGAGGTGAACCAAGTGATAAAAAAATGTTATCTTACAGGCGAATATGTTTTTTATGCAACGGACAGGGCAAAAAGACCCCATTCCTTTAAGATCATTGATGATACACCATCTGTTCCAAGGGAGTTTTGTCCTTTTTGTCCTGAAAATGAGTATATGACTCCAAAACGTGTATTCGCTACTCCTGATAATAATATAAGGATAGTCCCTAACAAGTATCCTTTTGTATCTACTGAGGATGGCAGCTTTGGTATACATGATGTGCTTATTGATACGGCTAAGCACGATGAAAAAATGTCTCAGTTTTCAGATGAGCATATGCACAGCCTTATGCAGGTAATAAAGCAGCGTGTTATGGAACTTGAGGGAGAAGAACATATCAGATACGTTCAGGTATTTAAAAATCAGGGCAGGGATGCAGGGGCAAGTCAGTCCCATTCCCATTGGCAGATAGCAGCACTCAGCGTTGTGCCTGTTAAAATGGAACATCTTCTTGATGTACTGGGTAATTATTACAATGAACACCATAAGTGCTATTTTTGCAGCATGGACTTCGGCACACGTATAATTGAGGAAAATGAACATTTTCTTGCTTATATGCCTGCGGATGCCAAGTTTGCATATGAAATGGATATACTGCCCAAAAGGCATATTTCTTCAATTACCGGTTTTACCGATGAGGAACTTAAAAGCTTTGGTATCCTTCTGAGAAATTCCGTTAAGCGCCTTGGTAAGGTGTATGAGGGTGTAAGTTATAATGTGTGCTTTTACAGTGCCCCTAAGGAAACTGAAAACAAGGAGTGTTTCCATTTTTACGCTCAGATATTCCCAAGGATAGGACATATGGCGGGTTTTGAGTTTAGTACGGGTTGTTATATAAATTCCGTCCTGCCTGAGGATGGAGCACAGACCCTCAGGGAGATCAGACTTAATTAAATGGGAGATGTTTTGTAATGTGTAAAGTAAAAATTGCTTTACTTGTAGGTGGCAATTCTGCTGAAAGGGAGGTATCTTATGCCTCTGCAGAAAATATTTCAGCCAGCCTTGATATGAGTAAGTATGAGGTTGTAACATGTCAGGTGCCTGAGAATCAGTCTACAGACTGGATATATAAACTTAAAGATATTAATCCTGACATAGTATTGAGTGCCCTTCATGGTGGCAGCGGTGAGGATGGCAGCGTTCAGGGGCTGCTTAAGTGTATGGGTATACCTTTTGTGGGCAGTGGTGTTGAGGCATCTGCCTTGTGTATGGATAAGTCTATTTGTAAAACCATAATGAAAAGTGCATTTATTCCTGTTATTGATGGGATATGTATCAAAAGAAACAGTAATATAGCTGTATATGAGGAAACCCTGAGCAGGATAGGTTTTCCACTTATAATAAAACCCAACAGGGGTGGTTCCAGTTTAGGTATCAGTGTTGCGGAGAATATGGAGCAGTTAAAAACGGCAGTTAAACTTGTTTTTGACAGCTTTAATGATGATGCTTTAATTGAAAAATACATATATGGCAGAGAGGTAACCTGTGCGGTTTTACAGGCTGAAGGTGGTCCTGAAGTTATATCCGTACTGGATATTAACCGCAAAAGAGGAATATTTGACTATGAGGCAAAGTATGTAGACAAGGATTGGTCAGGAGGTATAAGCAATCTGCCGGAATATATGCAGGATACCATTATCGGCATAGCGAAAAAGACCTTTTCCCTACTTGGCTGTGAAGGTTATGCCTGTATTGATATGATACTTATGGATGAGCAGGTATATGTCATTGAGATAAATACTCTCCCGGGTATGACTGCAAAGAGTCTTATTCCCAATGCAGTAAAGGCACTTGGAATGGATTTTGGAAGTTTCCTGGACAGATTGATAGGATATAAATTAGGTGATGTAAATGAATAAGGAAAACAGACAGGCAGTATTAGATAAATTAAACTCATTGGGTATCCATTATGAGATGGTGGAACATGAAGCGGTGTTTACCATTGAGGATATAGATAAGGCAGGTACCTTTGACAGGGGACTTGGTTGCAAAAATCTTTTTTTGAGAGATGCAAGCGGAAAGAGGCATTTTCTTCTTGTGGCACCTGAACATAAGGAGGTGGATCTGAGAAGTGTCAGATCCCAGCTGGGATGTTCAAGACTTAGCTTTGGCTCGGAGGAAAGACTTTGGAATTGCCTTAAGCTTACTCCAGGTTCTGTTTCACCCTTTGGGGTAATTAATGACAAGGATTGTAAGGTGGAGGTTGTTCTGGACAGGGAGCTTGTAGGAAAAGAGTCCCTCGGATTTCATCCCAATGATAATACGGCTACCATCTGGATTAGTTTTGAGGATATTAAAAAGGTTATTGAGGATAACGGAAATTCAATTACCTATATAGAATTATAAATGAAGAAAGCAGCGACCTGAGATCGCTGCTTCAGCGTGTCGAAAAAGTCGACACGCTTGCAAGAAATGCTTGCATTTCTTGCAGTAGGGGTACTGACGTACCCACCATTGAAGTAACAACCCGTGCCTCAAAGAGGTCGTAAACCTCTTTTCGACACATCTGCATCGCAAAAGATGCGACCGACCTTTGGTCGGCTTTTGCCAAGGGCAAAAGTGCCTTTGTTATACCCTCGGACGGGCAAAGCCCGTCCTGCGGATTAAAGTCTGCGACGCTTTAGTTACCTGAAAATGCAGGCTAGATATTAGTTTAATTCAAAAAATCAAACGTTTTATGTGTTTATTGAAAGTCTAAGTCACTGTGGAATTACTATTCCCAGTGACTTAAATTATGCCTGTTGCAACTAATTATGCCATATTAAAAATATTAACAAGCAGTATCCATGCCAAGCCATAATAGGTTATTACCGCAACCAGATCATTAACCGTTGTAATAAGGGGTCCCGACGCAACTGCCGGATCTATCTTGATTTTATGAAAAAGCATAGGAGTTAAAGTACCTACCAGACCGGAAATAACCATTGAAATTATTAATGCAATTCCAACACAACCGGAAATAATAAAAGCATTTCCTATGGAATAGCCTTTGAATGCAAAAATGTATAATCCAAGGAAAATCAAAGATGCAATGGCAAGGAGTAAACCATTGAAAAACGCAACGTTTATTTCCTTACCAACTAAAGTAAACTTTTGTTTTGCCGTTAAATTTTCATCAAGCAAAACACGAATTGTAACAGCTAAAGACTGGGTTCCTACATTACCTGCCATATCAAGAATTAATGACTGAAAGCAGATAACTATCGGCAAAGCAGTCACCACATTTTCAAACACACCTACTACGGATGATACCCCCATGCCCAGAAACAGCAGAACTACAAGCCATGGAAGTCGCTTTTTCATACTTTGAAAAACAGTTTCCTTTAAATCTTCCTCTGCCGTCAGACCTGCCAGCTTTGCATAATCATCACCCAGTTCATCATCAACAACTTCAACTATATCCTGTGCTGTTATAACACCCAGTATCTTCCCATTCTCTGATAAAACAGGAATGGAATCCTCTTCATATTCCCTTATTCGTTCAATACAATCTCCTATTTTTTCATGGTCTGTAACATAGGGATATGAAGTACTGATTAAATCCTTCAGATTATCATAATCCCTGGCTATAATTAAATCTTTCAGGTCTATAGCTCCATAAAACCGTTCATTTTCATCCACCACATAAATGGTTGAAATATTATCGTTATCACCAGCCTGCTGTACTAACTGGTGCATTGCCTGTCTTATGGTAAGATTATTGCATATTACAATAAAATTTGTAGTCATATAACTTCCTGTTTCATCGTCGTTATATGACAAGATAAGACGGACATCGTCGCCTGTTTCCTCATCCAGCATATTGACAAGCTTTTCCCTTGTGGCATCGTCCATTTCTTCCAGTACATCAACTGCATCGTCAGAGTCCATCCGGGAAATAACCTTTGCTGCCTTTTCAGGTTTTAATTCCTTTAAATATTTGTCAACATCTTCTATATATGCAAATATGTCCGCAATTCTTTCTGCCCCAAGGATTGGATATAATCTTTTTCTCTCGTCCGCAGTCAACTGCTCAAGAGCACCTGCAATATCGTTTTCATGATATTCGTAAATCCTCTTAAGTAATTCCTTATCAGACAAACCACTACGTATAAGATTAACCAGTTCGCTGGTGTATTTTGGCTCTTTCAAAATTTCCTTTTCCATTTTAGCTGCCTCCTTATCAATCAAAAATTTACACTACGGTTTAAACCCCACACTTTGTAAAGGGTAGAAATTATCACGATGATAATAAAGGCATCCAGAAAAGATTATTATTGATAAATAATTACAAACAGATGTACAGTAAATATATCATCGTAATTAAAACTTTGTCCTATCCCGTCACAACTGTCCATAATTATTCACCTCCTTATTTCAAACTTAAAATATTATTGCAATATTTCCCTTTGGCTAAGCAAAAAGAATTCAATCATATAATAACATACATTATGTTTATTCTGTAAGTTTACCAAGTTCCGCCATAATTTCAGGTATTTTTATATTTTGCGGACAATGCTCCATACAAGCACCGCAAGCTATACAATCCACAGGCTTTCCTTTACTCTCCACCTTATCCATCTGCTTTAACGCCTCTGAACCGTCTGTCTTATATCTGTTATAAATTTTAAGGTAATCAGGTATATCAATTCCCATAGGGCACTCATCACAGCAGTAACGACAGGCAGTACAGGGAACACTTACCTGTTTTTTAAAGGCATCACATGCACGCATCAACACCTGGGTTTCCTCATCAGTAAGGGCATCCGGTGTTGAAAAGGTATTAATATTATCCTTAATCTGCTCCATAGACGACATACCACTTAATACCACCTGTACCTGAGGCAATCTTTTAACCCAGCGCAGTGCCCATGATGCCATACTCCAATCAGGATGCAGTTGTTTAAGCATATTTTCCGCATTAGAGGAAAGCACAGCAAGCCTTCCACCCCTTACAGGCTCCATAACCATAATAGGAATATTCCTGTCAGCAAGCACCTTATATTCCTGTGCTGTAGCAGAATATTGCCAGTCAAAATAGTTAAGCTGAATTTGTGCAAAATCCCACTTATGATGATCTGCAAATACAGTAAGGTGCTCCACATTTGCATGGGAAGAAAAGCCCAGATATTTTATACGTCCTTGCTTTTGCTGTTCCAGAAAGTAATCAATGC
The DNA here is from genome assembly GCA_949293325.1 of uncultured Eubacteriales bacterium. GTDB lineage: Bacteria > Bacillota > Clostridia > Lachnospirales > CAG-274 > CALWRD01. The sequence goes on from CASFCZ010000040.1 coordinate 13,176, forward strand.
AGCCACATTCCAGATAGTTTTTATATGTAATATCGTTAATACAGTGTATCAGATAAAAGTCAATATAATCTGTTTGAAGCTTTTTAAGCTGTTCCTCAAAAACCGCCTTGTAATCATGATTTGCAAGGTAGTAAAACTTAGTGGCGAGGTAATAGCTGTCACGTGGATATTTTTTAAGTGCCTCCCCAAGAAATGTCTCTGACTCACCATTGTGATATACATAAGCGGTATCAAAATAATTAATACCCTTTTCATAGGCATAGTCAATTATCTCCTGTGCCCTTTTGTAATCAATAGGTGCCCCCGGCTTATCGTCAATAACAGGCAAGCGCATATTGCCCATACCAAGGCAGGAAAGTTGTATATCCTTAAAGCCCTTATAAATCATAATTACATCTCCTTTACATAGAGTCAATTTCATAAATTAATTATATCATCCTAAAATACATTTAGCAATCAGAGCATTTTTTTATTTTCTTTTTAATATAATTTATATCATTTACATTAAAAACCTTGTTTATCACCGTGAAACAATGCCAATAATAAGCTCAGTGACAAAAAAGCGAGAGGTATTGTTAAATGGAAAAATTTATAGTGGAAAAAAGTCATTCACTCAAAGGTGTGATAGATATAAGCGGTTCAAAAAACGCTGCCCTGCCTATACTTGCAGCCTGTATACTAACAGGAGGAGAATGTATAATTGAAGGTGTACCATCCCTTAATGATGTAACAACCATGTTGGAACTTATCAAAGAACTGGGATGTAAAACCAACTATGCAAACGAAACAATAAGTGTATGCGGCAAGGACATAGACAACCTTACACTTGATTATAATGAGGTAAAAAAAATACGTGCCTCATTTTTGCTTGCGGGAGCTATGCTTTCGCGTTTCGGCAAAGCTGACATAGCACTGCCCGGTGGCTGTTCAATAGGTTTAAGACCCGTTGACCTTCATTTAAAAGGTTTTGAGGCATTAGGTGCGGTATGTGAAAATGAGCATGGTATTATCCATATCCGCTGTGAAAAGCTTAAGGGCTGTGAAATTTACCTTGACTTTCCTTCTGTAGGTGCAACAGAAAATATTATGCTTGCAGCATCCCTTGCAGAGGGTACCACCCTTATACGCAACTGTGCTGCCGAACCTGAAATTGCTGACCTTGCAGTATTCCTTAATAAAATGGGAGCGGATATTGAAGGGGCAGGCAGTGACCTTATTAAAATAAACGGAGTAAAAAGCTTACATGGCTGCTGCCACCGTATCATTCCTGACAGAATAGAAGCAGGTACATTTATGCTTGCAGCTGCTGCAACAGGGGGTAAAATACGTCTTAATAATGTTTGTCCTGCTCATATGACCGCACTTATTCATAAATTAAGAGAATCAGGGGCTCAGATAAGTGAAGAAGAAAACTCCATTACACTTGAAAAAAGGGGCAAAACCATTAATACCTGTATAAAAACCATGCCTTATCCCGGTTTTCCAACGGATATGCAGGCACAATTTATGGCTTTAATGGCAACAGGCAGAGGAACAGGCATAGTAAACGAAACTGTGTTTGAAAATCGCTTTATGTGTGCAGGGGAGCTGGCACGTATGGGTGCAGATATTAAAGTCGAAGGCTGCTGTGCCGTAGTTAAAGGAGTACGGGAACTGACAGGAACTGCTGTAAAAGCTACCGACCTGCGTGCCGGTGCCGCCCTTATAATATCCGCCCTTGCAGCTGAGGGTAAGACTGAAATAGGAGAAATCGAACACATAGACAGAGGTTATTTCCACATAGAAAACAAATTACAGAACGTAGGTGCAAGGATAGAAAGGCGGTCTTATGAAGATTAAAGCAGCTATGGCACTTGTGCTTGTTACATGCTGTATAGGAACAGTAGTATACAGGCAAAACAAAAGCGAAGGAGTTGCCGCCTGTAACGTAGCGGTAGGAGAAGCGGAACTTAAAGTAAGGGAAATATATAAAACAACACTTAGTCAAAATCAACTGGATGAGATGGAAAGCTATCTTGTGGGTGTGGTAGCTGCCGAAATGCCGGCAGCATATAACCCTGAGGCGTTAAAAGCCCAGGCAGTTGCAGCAAGGACATATGCACTCAGAGCTATAGAAGCAGGTTCTGACTACTCACAGATAGGACAGGCATATATATCCACCGATACCATGCACAGCAGATGGGGAGATGATTTTAACACATACTACAGTAAAATATGCTCTGCGGTATCATCCACAAAAAATATAATAGCAGTCTATGACGGCAAGCCTATACTTGCCGCCTTCTGTGCTGCAAGCTGTGGCACCACCGAGGAAAGCAGCAACGTATGGGAACAGTCATTACCCTACCTGGTCAGTGTAAGCTCCCCTGAAGAT
>CASFCZ010000041.1 GCA_949293325.1 uncultured Eubacteriales bacterium
GTGTAAGCTCCCCTGAAGATGAAGAAAACACTCAGACAGTTACCTTTTCTGTTCAGGAGCTAACATCAATACTGGGAGGAATACCGGAAATACAATCCCGCACACAGGCAGGCTATGTTAAAGAAGCCGCCGTAAACGGGAAAGTATACAGCGGCGTTGAAATAAGGCAGCTGCTTAATCTAAGGTCAGCTGCCTTTGACATAAAAACAGAAGGTAATACCGTTTACATAACCACAAAGGGCTATGGGCACGGAGTAGGCATGAGCCAGACCGGAGCAGGCATAATGGCTGACGAAGGCAGCAGTTACGCCGATATACTCTCTCACTATTACCCCGGAACCTCCCTTGCAAAAGTAAATTAGAAATATGCAAATATATTTTTAATTTACATCAGAAGCATTTTCTGCATTAAGACCTGTTATTTCTTCAATAACATTCCACAGCTCCTCCTTGCCGCTTTTTTTCTCACTTGAAAATGGAATTAAAATGTCCTCCTTTTCAAGTCCAAAAGCGGCTGAAAGCATTTTTTTGTGTTTTGGAATCTGGCTTCTGTTAAGCTTATCACTCTTTGTTGCAACTACAATTATTCTGTGTCCATAGTGTTTAAGCCAATCATACATCATTCTGTCATTTTCACCGGGTTCGTGTCTTATATCTACAAGCATTATAATTGCCTTAAGACTGTCACGCTTAATTAAATAGTCCTCTATCATCTTGCCCCACTTTGCTATCTCACTTTTGGGAGCCTTAGCATATCCGTAGCCGGGCAAATCTACAAAGTACAGCTTATTTTCCACATTATAGAAATTTATTGTCCTTGTCTTACCGGGATTCTGACTGGTACGTGCAAGGGCTTTTCTGTTTATCATTGTATTTATAAGGGAGCTTTTGCCCACATTTGACTTACCTGCAAATGCTACCTCAGGCATTGTTTCCTCCGGATACTGTGCAGCCTTTACAGCAACTGCCGCAAGCTCCACGTTATTTACATTCATCTGGCTTCCTCCTTTACAAGGGCATTATCAAGTACCTTGTGAATATCTTCAACAAGTACAAAATCTATACCATCCTTGGCATAATCCGGCATCTCATCCAGATCCGCAGCATTATCCACAGGGATAATAACGGTTTTAATACCTATACGTTTGGCCGCAAGAACCTTTTCCTTAAGTCCACCGATAGGCATTACCCTGCCCCTTATATTGATCTCACCTGTCATAGCAACATCACATCTGACAGGCACACCTGTCATGGCTGAAATTATTGCTGTAGCCATTGTAACACCTGCCGAAGGACCGTCCTTTGGTGTTGCACCTGCTGGTATGTGGATATGTATATCTGTCTTATCAAAATCAGCAGATATACCAAGTTCCTTAGCATTTGCACGAATATAGCTTACGGCAGCGTCACTGCTTTCCTCCATAACCTTGCCCACATTTCCCGTTATTTTAACCTTACCCTTTCCCGAATAAGTATTTACTTCTATCTCAAGGGTAGTACCGCCTACGGAAGTCCATGCAAGTCCCCGGCATACACCTACTTCCGGACGTTTACCTGCTTCCTCTGTCCTGAAAATACGTTTTCCAAGATATTTGTCAATATTTTTTCCACTGACGGAAAGTGGTTCACCTCCGGTAAGTTTTTCCTTAACGGCTATACGGCAAAGTTTCTCAATACATCTTTCGGTCTGCCTTACTCCTGCCTCGGCAGTATAACCCTCTATTATAGCCATAATTGCATTATCCCTCAGCTTTAAATCCGAGCGACTCAAATTATGCCTTTTAAGTTGTTTGGGGTAAAGATATTTTTTTGCAATCTGTAATTTTTCCTCTGTTGTATAACTACTAAGCTCAATTATGTCCATCCTGTCACGTAAAGGAGCAGGAACGGTATCAAGGCTGTTGGCAGTACAGATAAAAAACACCCTGCTTAAATCATAGGGCATGTCAATATAATTATCCCTGAAGGTAGAATTCTGTTCACTGTCCAGAACCTCCAGGAAAGCCGATGCGGGATCACCCTTATAGTCACTGCTGAGTTTGTCTATTTCATCAAGCAAAATAAGTGGATTGGAAGTACCCGCCTGCTTAAGGGCAGATATAATACGCCCGGGCATTGCACCAATATAGGTTCTGCGGTGACCTCTTATCTCCGCCTCATCATGAAGACCGCCAAGACTCATCCTTACATACTTTCTGTTAAGAGCTTTGGCAACGGACTTTGCAACGGAGGTTTTACCTACACCCGGAGGTCCTACCAGGCAAAGAATTGAACCTCCTGCACTGCTGCTGCTAAGTTTAACAGCAAGAAATTCCAAAATACGCTCCTTAACCTTTTCAAGTCCATAATGGTCATGGTTTAAGATCTTTTCCGCCTTTTCAAGTGAGTTACTCTCTTTTGAATACTCACCCCAAGGCAAAGAAATAACCTCCTCAATATAATCCCTTATTACAGAACCTTCCTGAGCGCCCATTGGCAGTCTTTTAAGCCTGTCAAGTTCCTTTTCAAGCTTTTGTTCCGCATATTCAGGCATTTTTTTTGCCTTTATTTTTTCTCTGTATTCCGCAATTTCTGCATTTACACCCTCGTCACCCAGCTCCTCATTAATTACCTTCAGCTGTTCTCTCAGGAAATACTTTCTCTGTTCACCGTCTATCTTTTCCTTAACCTTGACATTAAGCTCATTTTTTACGCTAAGTACGGCATTTTCCCTATTAATAAGCTTACAGAGATCCATACCTCTTTCAAATACATCAAGCTGCTCAAGTAAATGCTGCTTTTCATCAAGATCCAAGTCAATACTGGAGGCGAGTCTGTCCACCTTAATTGCAAGGCTGTCATTCCCCCAGATATTGTCCGCAAAAAAGCGTGGATTAAGGGATGAATACCTGATAACAGCCTCACCAAGCATTTTGGTAAGAGCCTTTATATGCAGCTCATCGGCAGTAAGTACACTATCCATCCTTATAACCTGACCCCTTAAATATGGAGTAGTGCCACCGAATATATCCTTAATCCTTGCACGCATAAGACCATCGGCACTGATGCGCGCAACATTACCGGGCATCCTGGCAACCCTCTTTATTCTGGCTATAACTCCTGTACCGTAAAGGTTATCCTCCTTTATGGCCTCCTGGGATGGGTCTATCTGTGCCACAACGAAAATAAGTCCGTCCTCCTCAACGGCAGCCTCCATAGCCTCGTAGGACTTGTGCCTGATAATGTCTATATTAAAGGCAGTACCCGGAAACACACAAAGTCCCCTTACAACAATAAAGGGTAGTTCATAAATCTGCTTATCTATATCATTCATTTGTTTATCATTCCTTAGTATTAAATATCTGTTTTATTATAATATAAACCCTAAACAATAGCAAGTAAAAAGGAGCTAATGCAACAAAGTGCAAAGCTCCTTTTAGTGTTTTAAACTATATATACCACCTTATCAAAGGCATCAAAGTTTTCGATACAGCTGTTTTGAAAAACAAGTTTATTTTTTCAGGAGAATGTATTAATAATTTTTAACTTGGTTTCATCATACCTGTTATAAGTTTCTGTCATACTTAAGGTTTTAACTCCATTATTGTTTAAACTTAAAACTAATATCGTTATATCATCAGCATCAATTATTCCGTTGCCATCAATATCCAGCTGGGAATTATTAACTTCTGAAACTTCAACACCTCTTGTCACTACATTAGACAAAGTTACTGAAGCTGTCCCCAATACCATTTGAAGAATAAGGTCTGCGTCCTCATTAGTTATTTCACCATCTTCATTAGCATCAGAATTTAACTTTTGTTTATAGGTCATTTCAATTCTAGTAGGATCTATACAATATTGTATAACCCAAGTTGAATCTGTTGCAGTAATAAGACCATCTGTATTTGCATCTCCCAATTTTAGATAATTATCCTCTGAAATGCTTGGATATGTAAATATCTGAACATTATTTGCGGAATCTCCGTATCTTGAAGGATTCAGCAATAAATATTCATCAGGGACAGCTACCATAAGCTTATCATTTGCAGCATCACATAAATACCATTCCCCATCTAGTTTTACCAGATTATATGCAGCGCTGTCATTGCCTGCGTATCCTTCAGCATATATACATTCTATCCCTGCTTTATCACATAAAATCTTAAATGCCGAGGCAACTCCAAACGAATTAGCTCTTTCGTATACAAATACTCCCGATGCGTTGTTATAATAATGCACACCTGTATCATCAGTCAAAGTATACATATCATTTAACCTGTCAAATATGTATCTTATTTTTTCATATGGTGCATACAAACTATAAGTATTCACGTTTGCATCTTCCGCAATGATTGTTTCCTTTTTCTCCATTTCTGTTATATTTGCACTATACATACTTTCACTCCAACTACCGTTGTCACTTCTCTTAAGATACAAAGTTGTATTGTATATCCATGTTGTATTATCTTTTGTATACAAATCAAATGAATAATCAAAGGTATTTACCCAGAATACCTGCGGATAATCTGCGAGGAATGCACTTAAAGCCGTTTTAATCTTTTTTACTATAATTGCTCTGTTAGACGGTGTATCTATCAAGTCCAGATTGTCAAATGATACTTCATAATCCTCCTCATAATTTTTGCCTCTTAATAATTCATTATAAAAAAGTTTATATAGCTGCTTTGAATCATAATCAACCAACTGTTTATAATACCTGTTATCGGATGGAGTATCTTCCTGTCCTGCGGCATAGTATATATTTACTGTGTCAACACTATCGCTATATGGGCTTTCATCATTTAATGTATCTAAAGACAGTGAATTACCCGATGTTACTTCATCGTTTAATATGCTTATGGACAGTGAGCTTGCTGAAGTTGCTTCATCATTGTTTATAATCAAACGGTTGTCCCCGCTGTCAATGATTTCCGATGAACGCTTTAACGTATAACCGGTTCTGTCTATTCTGGTTACAGGTTCACTCTCCATTGTTGGGGTTACTGTTCCTCCGTTGTTGTCTATTGATATTCCAAATATTTCAACACCGCCACCTAAAGAATAGAGGTACAATATATCATCATCACCGTTATATTTTACTGTAACGGTATTTTTAGCGGAACCCACAGGAATTTCTGCGGCTTTCCAACCTTTGTCGTTTACCAAGATCAATTTTCTGTCCCCACCTGTTGATTGAGCCGTAAATTGAATATACGCCTCGTTGTATACACCAAAACAAACACTGCTTTGAGCAATGCTGCCGCTATTATTCAACCGCAATACCCTTTGCATAGTACCATTTATGTATTTAAACTCAACTTCCGGCATAATATTAAGTCCATTAACTCTCTTTACAGTATCTATCTTTCCATTACTATCCACCAAATTAGAAAACAAACTGTCGGCTATATTCCAATCCCTAGGAATTCTTGGGGCATTGTTTGATACTTCCTCTACTGCTATAGAATAAATATGTATGTCTTTTTTTTGTGAATACATATATATTTCAGTTGCCCCACCTCTGTATTTGATACAATGCGTCTTAACAAAAATTTTAGGCTTGAACCAATTACTCGCCAAGGCAATGTCAGTGTCAGCTTCACCCACACATATTGAATATTCTTCTCCTCCTGCATCTACGATCAATGTTCTGTCCTCATTTGACGATGGTGCAGCCGTAATATAAATATTACAATCTCCGTTTACAGGAAAACTTATCCTCCTTGAATTGCCGTCTCTTCCACCCTCAAAAGATAATCGTCTTTTATATTTAAAACCGTTGCGAGTTTCATTATCATCCTCAATATTCATTACATCTATGGAATCAGCATAAAACGTCATTCCATCAATTTCCATATCGGAATTTATCTTAGTCGTTTTTGCAAACGGAGAGCCTCCAAAATCCCATACTTTGTTGTTAAGTCTGACATCAAAGGATATTGTATCACCTGCCTCTGATATATTTGTAATTGTCAAGCCTGTAAAGTTACCGTTACTAAATTTCGCAGCCGGTTTACTGTATATTCCAAAATAAATGTTTCCCGAGGCACTGAAAGCTGCATTAAGTTTATCCGGTGCATCTGCATATACTTGCACCTCATCAACACTGCCATAATTATCTCTGTTATTCTGTACATTGCCCTTGCCCTCAAAGTTTTTATTTATTTTATATATAACCAAACCACTTTCGGGAATTGATACATCATAATTGGTATCCTTTTTTCTGTATTCAATAACAATATACTCATTGGAGGAATAGGGCGACTCAAAAATTAAGCTGTTATTGCTTTCAGATGCCAACGAATTAAGTGTTACACGCTTACTCTCGGTTATATTATCTATTTCCAGCCAATTACCGTATTTCATCTTCATATATGCTGACGGATGTTGAAACTGACTTGAACCCATCATATCCCATGCACTAACGGGAATTTCCCCGTCATGGTTATAATGGTATAAGTCAGGAAATCCTAAAACATGAAGTGTTTCATGAGCTAATACACTTATAGCCTCGTCTTTGGAAATCTCAACACCTTCAATTTTCCCATTTTCTCTTTTTTTCTTTATCCAAAATAAACACCATATTGTTTATTTTTAAACCGGATATTTCCTCATACTGATTATATCCTGTTCGTGAATTCCAGAAAAAAGAACCCCATTCACCTTTTTCTCCTTCGACAATAAAAGTAATACAATCAACTATTCCGTCATTATTTGAATCCAAATTTAATCCTTTTACTTTATCTGCCACATCATCAATAGCTTTGTGCATAAGATCAGCTCTATAATTAAGCTTCTTATCTTTATAGTAATCTCTCTCTTGGCTGTCTCGATACCTGAGTATGACCTGTTGATTATTTTCATCAACACCGTATAGTATGTTATTTACATTAGTTTTGTTATATGTTATCTCCTTATAATAATTTTTAAGGGATTTTTCACTTCCATTCAATACATCACTGTAAAAATTAAATCGTTCTTGAGAAGGAAACTCATTTACAGTATCTGCGAATTCAATAAATATAACAAGATTATTAAAGGTTTTACCGTTAAATTTATTTGTTATATTATTTGTATCATTGGAATACGTTTGAATATCCGATTCTGTTGTGTCATCTTTATATTTATCAAGAATATATTCTTCGGGCAAATCGTTTATAGTTATTTTTGCACCTGACATTGCAGTCAAGTTATTTATGGTCATAGCATTGGTAACAATATTATTTGTGGATGTTGTTATTTCTCCGTCCACAAAATCAACATATACATAGTATCCCGTTTCCTCATCCTTTTTTATTAAATAACCGTCCGCATCGTGGATATAGTTAAAATATTCATCACCACTCATGAAGCAGTCTATAATCTCCCCATTTGGCTGCTGTATAACATAGGGCTCATCTCAGACAGGATTTGCACTTGCTGTTATGCAAAACAGCAAGAAAACAAATATTGTAACAGCATTTAAAGTTATTATTTTTTTTAACATAAAAATTTCCCCCTTTTAAATCAATCATCTAAATAATATATTACTACCTTTCCATCTTTTATTTTTTTATGATAATAAGGCTGCATAAAAGATTTTTCGCCAAATCTCAGCGGCACATAAACCGTACCGTTGATATTAACAGGTGCCACAGCCAAATTGCACTCTCTTGCGCCGATATAGGCTTTGTTATCACCTACTCTGAATCTGACAAGGTCTGTTTTTTCAGCAATTTTAGCTGTTACCTCCTGCAATTCTCCATTCCATTGAATATCATTTACAGGTGTTTTATTTGGACGAAATCTTTCATAAAATTCTTTTATGTAACCGTCGGCACAGGCTCTGAATGGTATCATAATGCAGTTATCTATTATCACAGGCTTTGCATCAATAGGCTCACCGTTACGATATTTTTCCATAAAAGTAATCTCTATCTCTTTTCCTCTGTAATCAGCCGGAAATTCGGCTCCCTCCATATCCTGAGCAGCAAAATAATCAGATATATCTACCCTATCAAGATCCTCATAACTATTTATTGTTTCCTCCGTAACAACTACATTCCCCGGTACAAACTTCTTATCTTTAATATGTGCATAAACATAATATCCTGTAATAGGGTTTTGTACCACAACATAGCCGTAAATATCCGAAAGATATATTAATCCCCCTATCTCCAAGTTACTCATCAATTCCAGCTTTTCTCCGTCAGGCTGTTCCTTTGGGTCATTCCAATTTGTCTGCAATGCTCCTGTGGGTATACCACAAGGCATTATCATCAGCACCGAAAAAGCAACACTTACAAAAGCTTTGGCAATGTTTTTCCTCATAATAAATCTCCCTCTCCTTTCTTGAATTCATCACTTATTTTGTATTTACTTTATACAATTAATTTTCCTCCTTATAGAAATAATTATATCATAATCAAATCAAAAATAAAGTATTATAAATTTATTTTTATAAATTATTAACTGTTTATTAAGTTATAATTTTCGACATATTTATACAACCCTCCAAAAATATTGTCGATTATCAACGAACCCCTGTCCTTATACCACAAAAAAGACGGTCAGTAAAACCGACCGTCCCATATATTACATTGAATATACCGCCTTATCAAAGGCATCAAAGTTTTCGATACAGCTGTTTATCATGGAGAGAGATGCCTGCATATCATTTATCTTTTCAATAAGGTTCTGTCTGTAGCCCACAAGCAGGTTTTTCCGCTCCTCCTTTTCATCTGCGCCCATACGACTGATGTACTCTTTTACAGGTTCAAGGGGAATATTAAGCCCCTTCATAAACAGGATAACCTCAAGCCGCTTACAGTCATTTTCCGTATAGCTGCGTATACCGCCCTTTGTCCTTTGGATGTGTGGCAAAAGGCCTATGCTTTCATAATACCTTAAGGTTGATGGCGCAACATTATAACTTCTGCTTACCTCTGAAATAGTCATAATAATACCTCCCATCCATAAAACTCATACACATTAATAATATAAACTTAAACAAAAAGGTCTGTATATAAAAATAAGTGTAATCGGATTTTCCGTTTACACTTATATTGTAATAGCAAATATTTAAAATGTAAAATACTTATATTTCATAGCTATCTATGCTTAAATAGCATTGAATATGTTCCAAAAACTTTGAAACAGCCGTATTAAAGGGCTGATGTTTTTTCCATGCCAGAACCGATGTAGTATAGCGATTCGGATAAATAGGCTTTAATACAAGCTTTGATGTATCAAGAAAAGGCAATGAGCCTTCAATAAGTATGCAATATCCCACTCCCTGTTCCACCATCAAAGCCGAATTAGTGGAAAGATTGCTGAATACAGGCACATTAAGCTTATCTGTAATACCTCTGAACCAGCTTTCTATCTCGTTGCGTACACTTTGTCGTTTTGAAAAAATAAGTGGTTTATCTGCTATTTCCTCAAGCTTTATACTTTCCTTAGTGGCCAGTGGGTCATCACTCCGCATAAGCACCATCCAGTTTTCCTTAACATCAAGTCGGATAAAATCATATTTTTCTATTTCAACCGGCTCAAGCAGCAATCCCAGATCCGTAAGACCATTGTCGAGCCTGTATTTGATATTATCGGCATTGCCTGTATAGATTTCAAAGGTGACCCCGGGATACATTTCCCTGAAAGTAGTAATTATCTTTGGCAGCAGCTTCATGGCAAGCAGCTCACCGCAACCTATTGAAATTTCTCCCTCAACAAAGCTTCCCCTTTGATATATTTCCCGTTCCGCCTTATCTGCAAGCTCAACTATTTCCGCAGCCCTGCGCCTGAAAAGCATTCCCTCGTCAGTAAGTACAATACCCTTTTTATTCCTGACAAAAAGCTGTGCCCCCAGATCCTCCTCCAACTTTGCAAGCTGCCTGCTTAAGGTTGGCTGGGTAATATGGAGTATCTCTGCCGCCTTGGTAATATTTTCTTCCCTGACAACAGCCAAAAAATATTTAAGGACCCTTGTATCCATCTGATATCACCCCACAATATATTCCCTGAGCCTGTTTTCCGTTTCTTCATCGGCATAAAGTTCAAAATAATATCCGTTGTCATGATTTTCACTGACACTGATTTCACAACTGTGAACAATACCTAAAAGAGCGCCCTTTTCATAGGGGATAAGCACCTTTATGCTTTTCTTAAGGCTACGTGCAATTTCCTGAACCCTATCCACCAGCTTGTCCACACCAAGCCCCTGTTTTGCAGAAATGGAAAGTCTGTATCTTGCCACATTATCAACGGGCAGAGGCAGCTCAACGGGCAGGTCTGTCTTATTAAAAACGGTAACTACGGGTTTTTCGCCGCACTTAAGCTCCCTTAATGTATCATATACTACCTTCATCTGATCTTCACGGGCAGGGTTAGAAGCATCTACAACATGTACAAGTACGTCTGCATAACTTACTTCCTCCAGAGTTGCCCTGAATGCCTTGACAAGTCCGTGAGGCAGTTTACGAATGAAACCTACCGTATCAGTAAACAGCAGACTTATGCCACCCTCTGTTTCAACACGTCTTGTGGTAGTATCAAGAGTAGCAAAAAGTTTATCCTCTGCAAGCACTCCCGCTCCTGTAATATTGTTCATAAGGGTTGATTTACCTGCATTTGTATAACCTACAAGAGCTGCAACGGGAATTTTACTGGCAAGGCGTTTTTCACGCATAACCTCTCTGTGGCGTTCAATATCCTTAAGTTCCCTGTTAAGTTCAGAGATCCTGTCAGCTATAATACGCCTGTCAGTTTCCAGCTTTTTTTCACCGGGTCCCCTTGTACCTATACCACCGCCCTGACGACTTAAAGCCTTACCCTGACCTGTAAGATGGGTAAGACTGTATCTGAGCTGAGCAAGTTCCACCTGTACCTTACCTTCGGCAGAGCTTGCCCTTGAAGCAAAGATGTCCAGAATAAGCAGGGTTCTGTCCATAACCTTTGTACCTAATATATTGGTCATATTCCTGATCTGTGCGGGAGTCAACTCATCATCACATATAATTCCTGTTGCCTCCTGCATATCAATATAGGCTTTAAGCTCCTCAAGTTTGCCTTTACCCAGATAGTGTGCCCTGTGCACTCCCTCTCTGCGCTGAATAAGCCTGCCTACGGTAATTGCACCTGCCGTCTGGGCAAGTTCCTCCAGCTCATCAAGGCAGGCATCTGCATCAAACTCCATATTTTCCGTATCTACTGCAACCAGAATAACTTTCTCCTGCTCATCGGCAGTATTATACAATTCAGCCATTTTTCAGCCTCCTCTATTTTATACTTTCCGCAAGCTCCCTGAGCTCGCTCAGCACGTCCTTTTCAACCTTACAGGTCAGATAACCTCCCGCATCATTTGCAGTAAACATCAGTCGACCACCACTTGAGGCTATCATTGATGTAAGTGCAGCAGGATCAGCTGCCGCATCCTTCTTAAAGGCAATAACCACCTTATCCCTGTTCTGTGACACTCTGACTACACCCTTAGTATGGAAAACAGCTTTAATATAGGCTATATCAAGGAGATTGGAAACGGATGCAGGCATCTCACCATACCTGTCCTCCATTTCATCCTGTACATTATAGTAATCCTCCTTGGAGCTGATAGCTGAAATTTTCTTGTACATATCCAGCTTTTGCTCCTCAATTTCAATATACTCCGAAGGAATAAAGGCATTGACATTGACTTCCATAAGGGTTTCAAAGGTAGGCTCTACAACCTCACCCCTGAGTTCCCTTACAGCCTCATCAAGGAGCTTACAATACAGTTCATAGCCGACACTGTCCATATGTCCGTGTTGTTCGGCACCAAGGAGACTGCCTGCTCCCCTTATTTCCAGATCACGCATGGCAATACGGAAACCCGAACCAAACTCTGTAAACTCCTTAATTGTCTTAAGCCTCTTTTGGGACACCTCGGAAAGCACCTTGTCACGCTGATACATAAGATATGCAAAACCTGTACGTGTACTTCTGCCTACACGTCCCCTTAACTGATACAGCTGACTTAATCCCATCCTGTCTGCATCTGATATTATAATGGTATTTACATTTGGTATATCCAATCCTGTTTCAATAATTGTAGTACAGACAAGTACATCTATTTCCTTGTCCATAAAGTCCATCATAACATTTTCAAGCTCTTTTTCGCTCATCTGACCGTGGGCATAAGCCACCGTTGCTTCTGGCACAAGTTCCTGAAGCTTTGCAGTAGTTTCCGCAATATTGACTACCCTGTTATACAGGTAGTAAACCTGTCCGCCCCTTGCCAGTTCACGGTGAATGGCATCCTTTACAAATTCAGGATTATACTCCATAACGTATGTCTGTATAGGCAGTCTGTCACTTGGGGGCTCCTCCAGCACACTCATATCCCTTATGCCCGTAAGGCTCATATGCAAAGTACGTGGAATAGGTGTAGCCGTAAGTGTAAGGACATTGACATCCTTTTTCAGTGCCTTAAGCTTTTCCTTATGTGCGACGCCGAAACGCTGCTCCTCATCAACTATAACCAGACCCAGATTTTTAAACTTTATATCCTTGCTCAGCAATCTGTGGGTTCCGATAACAACATCAACCATACCGTTTTCAAGCTGTTTGATGGTAGCCCTTTGCTGTGCCGTTGTCCTGAAGCGGCTGAGCATATCCACATGTACCGGATACTCCTCCATACGTGAAGCAAAGGTCTGATAATGCTGTCTTGCAAGGATAGTAGTAGGCACAAGATACGCCACCTGATAGCCTTCCTGCACCGTCTTGAAGGCAGCACGTAGTGCCACTTCCGTCTTGCCGAAACCAACATCTCCGCAAATAAGCCTATCCATTATCTTGCCCTGTTCCATATCCGCTTTAACATCAGCAATGGCATTTAACTGATCCTCTGTTTCCTGATATGGAAAAGCCTCCTCAAATTCCGTCTGCCATACGGTATCTGGGGAATAAATATGTCCCTTTGCGTTTTGACGCTGTGCATACAAATCAACCAGATCCTGAGCCAATATCATGGCCGCCTGCTTTGCCTTTGTCTTTGCGCGGTTCCAGGACACACCACCAAGCTTGGAAAGCTTAGGCTTTGCAGAATCGCCGCCAATATACTTTTGCAGTATGTCAAGCTGATTGATGGCAACATAAAGCACATCATCACCTGTAAATCCAAGCTTTATATAATCCTTGCTTACACCATCGGCCATGATCTGTTCTACGCCTCTGAATACACAGATACCGTAGTTTTCATGTACCACATAATCCCCTATCTTAAGCTCGGAAAAACTGTTTATGGCAGTTGCATTATTCTTTTTCCTGCGTCTGCGTTGCTTTTTTTCTTCACCCTGAAGTTCGTTGTCGGTAATAATGGCAGTTTTATCCTCATAGTATTCAAAGCCATGAAGCAGGCTGCCTTTAAAAAGATATACCACACCCTCATTAAGCTCAATATCTTCCGTATCATCCTTATATACTGCCGCAATATCACGTTGTCTCAGTTCTCCTTCAAGCCTTTCGCACCTAGCACGTCCACCTGCAAGGAACAAAATACGATAACCTGAAGAACACATGTATCGCAGGTCTTCTATAAGGACATCAATATTATTCTTAAATACCTGTGAGCTTTTAACCTTAAAGTCAATAAGCTCCTTGGCTTTAAAGTCTTTAATGGTCTGTATAAGTGCCGTCATCAGCACCTTCCTGTGCTTATCAAGAACAGAAAGTACATCATTGTAGGTAAAAACCATCTTAAGCTGACCCGGCAGCATATAGCCTGCATCAATACGGTTTTCTATACTTTGTGTAAACTCGTTTAATACAAAGTCGCTGTGTTCGCGTACCCTTGAAGGTTCGTCTATATACACTACCGTATCAGATGGCATATAATCAAGCAAGGTAACAAAGCTGTCATAAAAATACTGGATATATTTGTCTACACCGGAAAAACTGCGCTGTTCCTTAAGTCTCTCAACAGCCTCGGATACGGTTTCCTTAAGTCTGTCTGAAGGGTGTTTACATGCCTTAAGCTCTTTCTTAAGGTTTGATACTGCCCTTTCAATATCCTCATCGTCATAAACCAGCTCACGCATAGGGTAAATCCTCACGCTGTCGGTGTTTTCCACAGAACGCTGACTTACAGCATCCAGAATACGTATTGAATCTATTTCATCACCCCAGAACTCCATACGTACCGCATTATCACTTACAGTTGAAAATAAATCCAGAATACCGCCTCTGACAGCAAACTGACCCTGCCCCTCAACCATATCACAGCGTTCATACCCCATAAATACAAGCTTACGCTCCAGTTCCTCCAGAGATATTGTATCCCCCACCTTCAGCTTTAAAATATAGTTTTTAAATATATCAGGGCTTACAAGCCTGTCGAAGAGTGCTTCAATACTCAATACAACAGTAAGCTTTTCCCCATTTAACAACCTTGAGGTTATTTCAAAACGTCTTTTTACTATATCAATACTTTTTACATCGGCACTATAAAAGATAATATCCTTTGAGGGGTAAAAGCACACACGGTTTTTCAGAAAGCAGCCCAGATCCGAAGCAAGTTCCTGTGCCTTAAGCTCCGAACCTGCTATAACAAGCTGGGATGCCCCCACATCCTCTGAAAGAGCATATATCAAATGGGCCTTTTGTCCATCTGCAGTACCCGTTGCAAGGACAGTATCACAGCCATCTGTTACTGCCTTTGAAAGACGTCTGTATTCTCTGTTATTTTCCAGAATTTTTTTAAATACATCCATTTTATGCCTCCGAAGCATCGGGCTTTGGCTTGCTTACCTTTCTGTTATAAAGGTTCATAGCCTCCTTAACATCCCCATCATTTTTTACTATCAGCGCAACGGCATCTGCCGCATCTGTTATACCCTTTATAATATCCGGGCGTTCCTCATCGGTAAATCGGCTTAAAACATAGTCCTTTAAGTCCCACTGGGCAGGTTTTTCACCTACACCTACTCTGACCCTTGTAAAGTCATCATATCCCAGCTGATACATAATATTTCTAAGACCCTTCTGACCGCCGTCAGTTCCCTTTGCACGGATACGGATATAACTTAATGGCAGATTAATATCATCACATACCACTATTATATCCTTCTTGTCGCATTTATAGAATGCAACTGCCTCCCTAAGACATTCACCGCTTAAGTTCATATAAGTAAGGGGCTGTAAAAGTACCACCTTTTCAAGCCCTATTCGGCCTTCTCCCATTACTGCCTTGAATCTGTTTCTGTTCATATCAATATTATAGTCATAGGCAAGCTTTGCTATTACTTCAAAACCCACGTTGTGTCTGGTATTTCCATATTCTCTTCCGGGATTACCAAGCCCCGCTATTATTTTCATCAAAGACAGCCTCCTTTATTACAACAAGCATAGGGGCGTTTTTCAACGTCCCACAGATTACTTAATATTTTATTTTATACCCATTAACGGGCAATTCACCAATTTCTGCCTTTCGGCTTACATATTATAGCATATGGATATATTATTTGCAAGGGCGTTACATCCCCAAAATATATCATACTTTTTCCTTGATTCCCAATTCAAACAAAGCCAGTTCAGAGGGTATCAGACCGTTAAGCATAACATTGGTAACGCCCACACATCTGAAGCCCATCTTTATATAAAGAGAAGATGCAGGCTTATTACCTACCCATGTATCCAGTCTGACTGCCTTTAATCCCATCTTCTTTGCAATATCAATTGTATATTTCACCATTTGGCTGCCATAGCCCCTGCCTGCCTCGGAAGGAGGAACACAGAGGGTATGCAATACAAGAACCTCCTCAGGTTCTGCACTATACATCCAGTCCATCGTCCCATATTCTTCAGGCTGATTATGATTCAAAATCATACTGGCACATATCTTGCCCTCATCTTCCAAAACATATAAAGTACCCTCACCAAAGGCCTTTTCAGCTACACTTCTTGTAGGATATACGCCATACACCCAATTTGAATTTGTACCATGCTCCTGTTCATAAATCAGAAGTCTGTCGTAACTGTTTTCAATTTTATCAATATCTTCAATTCTTGCCTTTCTGATCATAACACACCTCAAAAGTTGCTATCACCTGTGGATCAATTATTGACAAAAGGCTCAAACCTTTTCAGCCTGAGCCTTTTTACAATTATTGGGTAATACAATGTGTAAAGTAATACTTCATTATATCCCTTGCTGAAGCAATAGCCTTGTCACCATGTCCTGCATTTTCCAAAATAACAGATACTGCTATGCGTGGATTGTCCGCAGGTGCAAAGGCAACAAACCATGCGTGGTCTTCGCCGGAAGCATTTTCTGCCGTTCCTGTTTTACCTGCAACCTGTACATTGCCAGTAATAATACCTACAGAAGATGAAGACGTTGAACTGTCAGAAGTAACAACATCGCCAGGATCAATATATATGGCAGCATCCGTTGCTGTACCACTGTTGACAACTTCCTTCATAAGCTCCGTTATCTGTGCAGCCGTATCTGCCGGCATAATTTCTGTCAGTTTTTCCGGAATTGTACGGTTTTTAATATTACCGCTCTGGGACTGGGAATGATCTACAATATACGGTTTCATCATAATACCGTTATTTGCAACAGCTGAAGTAATCATAGCCATGTGCAAAGGAGTTACAAGGGTTTTTCCCTGTCCGATGGAAGTTTCTACAACAGCTGAAAGACTTGAGTCCAAAGGCAGATTAAAGGAGCTTTGGGAATACTCCAGATCAAAACCAAGGCTTTGGTTAAACATAAAATCAGTTGCTTCGCTGTTAAGCTTATCAATACCAAGCATTGTGCCTATGGTAGAAAAATAAGTGTTACAGGACTTTGCAAATGCCTTTGTCATATCCTCATTACCATGGGCTATGGAATCGTAGCAACGTATACGTGTTGCACTGTCAAAGCGTTTAACACCCTCACATACCATACTGTAATCAATATATCCCGGGTCTTCTTCAAGGGCAGCAGCTGCCGTCAGTATCTTAAAGGTTGATCCCGGCGGATATAATCCCTGGGCACCCCTGTTTAAAAGAGGAGAGTCTGCTTCCTCACTATTAAGCATTTCCCAATCTTCATTTACGGTATTGGCATTATAATTAGGATAAGTCACCATTGAAAGAATTTTACCTGTAGATGGTTCCATAGCGACTATTGCACCCTTTGAGGTACCCAATTTTTCAGCAGCATAGCGTTGCAGATCAGCATTAACAGTAAGCACAACATCATCTCCGCTTACCTCCGTACCTGCAAAAGCATCCTTTATACGCTGGATAAGCTCGGAACTGACGGTTTCCAGCATGAAGTTATACTTTGCCTCAACACCGGTCTTACCCTTGGAGGTATAGCCTGTTATATTGGAAAAAATATTGGAATCATTATATATCCTGTGATATACCCCATCTTCATCCTTCTGGGAGTAAGCCAGAACCTGACCGTTAATATCCAAAATGGAGCCTCGCCTTATATAGTCCGAAACACGGTTAAGTCTTGGATTGTAGGAATTGGTAATAAACTCACTACTGTCTGCCAAAGACACCTTACACAGATAGCCTATAAGCACTACAAATAAAATAGTGTATATCCAGAACACCTTTTTTATCGTATTTTTCATTCCATAGACCTCCTTCTTCTGCGGCGGCGGGAGGGAATTGGTTCCTCAACGGGATGAGGAGTATATTCCTCCGGTGTTTTATCCTGTTTGTATATATCATTACGCATATATACCCACTGGATAATTGCAACAATAACAAAGCTGATAGCTATGGATGTACCACCGTAACTTACAAAGGGCAATGTAACACCCGTAAGGGGTACAAACTTAATATCTCCGCCTATAATAAGGAATGTCTGGAAAGTAATAAGGGCAGTAAGCCCAGCACTTAAAAGAGTTAAATAGCGGCTTCTGCTATAAAGAGCAGCACGCACGCCCTCCAGAAATATCATGACAAATACAAGTATAACACCTATACCAAACAGAACACCAAACTCCTCACAAATTGCTGAAAATATAAAATCCCTTTCAACTACAGGAATATAGTCGGCATAGCCCCTTGTAAAGCCACTGCCAAAAAGGCCATAGGAACCTACCGCAAAAAGTGACTGTGCTATCTGATAGCCTGATCCTTCAATGTCCGACCATGGATCAAGCCATATATCCACCCTTGTCTGTACATGTGGAAACAGAAAGTAGGCTGCAACAGCTGCAAGGGAACCACAGGCAAAACCACCTATAAGGTAGAGTATATTTGAAGTTGCAATATAAACTACAACCAGAAATGTCATTGAAAAGATCAGGGCAGAGCCTAAATCCTTCTGACCTACAAGACACAGGATAATTACTCCGCTGACTATGGTTGGTACAATCAGTTGTCTTAAATCCGGTTTCTGAGAAAGTGCCGATGCCAGGAAGAATACAAATAAAAGTTTAACAACCTCCGATGGCTGGAAGGCGATGGGACCTATTTTAATCCAGTTAGTGGAGCCATAAACGCTTGAGCCAAAAACAAGGGTACACATAAGCAATAAAATACCCACTGCTGCATACACTACCTTAAACTTATCAAGCCTTGGCAGCATATTAAGCACAGGAGGCAATAAAATAAGCACGGCAAAGCCCAGAAGGCACCATATAAACTGCTTTGAAGCAAGGCTGTTATCAAGCCTTGTAAGCATAACAAGACCTATGTCTGCAAGGAAAAACACACCATTATACATAACGGGACTGCTTTTTTTGTAAATCTTTTCCAGCAGAATACATCCCAGCATAACATAGAGAAGACTAATCAGTCCAAAAAGCAAAGTTACCATTCTCTGCTCATCATTATCAATAACCAGGATAATAAATGCTGTTATATGAAACAGCATAATCATAATACGCTGTACTGCCGCAAGAAAGCTTTCCTTTGCATTTACGGCACCCTCCTTTGACAGATTGATACAAAATCCACAAAGGAGAAACAGACACATATATATAATAAATAAATACTTTGCCAGTAAAATAAAAATTTCAAACATAAATATCACCTATACAACTCTATTATATAACTCCCCTGAAAAAATGACCTGAAGTCATATTTTTAATCTTAGGTTTTTCCTCCCCACCTGACAGAAGATCCCTGTATAGACCGATAATATCAAGCATTTGTCTGGTATCCTCATTAGTAAAAATAAGTCTTACATACTGACTTCTTGGAATAGATTTCCACCTGTCCCCGACATATATTGGAGCACTGTTAAGAATAAGAGCAACGCAACTTTCACACATAGTAAATACCGGAAACTCCGCACCCTTTCTGTCCTTAAGTACACAGGACGGATGTTTCCCTTTCATACTGCAAAAGCTCTTATTTCCCTTATCTGCCAGATGTACACCTACAGGGCACTGTTGGGTGGTCATAAGAGGCAGTCTGCCGTATACAACCAACTCCGTATCCTCACCGCAAAGGGATGAGAGCTCCCTTACATTCAGTTCAGGAGAAAGAGTAACACGATCACATCTTTCCCTGAGAAAATTCATGGCAGGTGAATTAAATATGTTAAGTGTATAGTCAGCAATAAGGGGCTTGTTGGTATCAATCCTTTCAAGATTACGTATTATATAGCCGTCA
>CASFCZ010000042.1 GCA_949293325.1 uncultured Eubacteriales bacterium
GGAAGTAATTTTATGAAACCGGCAGATACAGCAGACAACAGAGCATCAATAAGACAGGAAAACTGCCTCCTCTGCGGCAGATGTATGGAGGTATGCCCTGTGGGAGCTGTGGAAAGGAATATAACATGACACAGACAGAGAGAAGATTATACCTTATAAACTACCTGATAAATGAAGACAGTAATCACCGGAATGTGGAAATACCCAATGATACTGTATTACAAAAGCGACTTTTGCGTTCGCTGATGAATATAAGGGAAGCCAAACCTGTTTCACAGGAATTTATCAATATACAGGATAAATATTTACAGGCTGATATTGGGGAGGTGGTATCCCTTGCCAGCCTGACACCTGTTGAAAGGGGAATATACCTTTGGCAGGGGGATATAACAAAGCTTAAGGCAGATGCCATAGTAAATGCTGCCAACTCCTCTCTTTTAGGCTGTTTTATACCCTGCCACGGCTGTATCGACAATGCCATACATTCGGCGGCAGGCGTACAGCTGAGGCTTGAGTGTGCCGAAATTATGAAGGCACAGGGACATTCCGAGGCAACAGGGACAGCCAAAATAACCTCTGCATACAACCTGCCCTGTTCCCATGTAATTCACACAGTGGGGCCTGTTGTTGGAGCAAGGCTTACAGACAAGGATTGCCGGCTCCTTGCCGACTGTTACAGATCCTGCCTCAGGCTGGCTACAGACTATGGTTTAAAAAGTATTGCCTTCTGCTGTATATCAACTGGGGAGTTTCACTTTCCCAATGACAGAGGGGCAGAAATAGCAGTGGACACGGTAAGGAACTTCAGAAGGGAAAATACCGATTCACCGGAGGTGATATTCAATGTTTTCAAAGATATTGACAGGGAAATATACTCAAAACTTCTTGGATAAAGCAGCTTTACTTGCTGAGAAGATAAAGACCTCAGATGCCATTGTAATAGGTGCAGGGGCAGGTATGTCCACATCGGCAGGACTTGTTTATAACGGAGATAGGTTTTACAAAAATTTCGGGGACTTTATTGAAAGGTACGGCTTTGAAGATATGTATCAAGGGGGCTTTTATCCCTTTGACAGTCTTGAGGAACACTGGGGCTACTGGAGCAGATATATATACATTAACCGATATAACAGGGATGTGGGACAGCCCTACAGGGATTTGCTGGAAATAGTCAAAGACAGGGACTACTTTGTCATTACAACCAATGTGGATCACTGCTTTCAGGATTCGGGTTTTGACAGTAATAGGCTTTTTTATACCCAGGGTGACTACGGACTGTGGCAGTGCTCCAGACCCTGTCATAAAAAGACCTACAATAATGAAGATACTGTAAGGGCAATGATAGGGGAACAGAAAAACAGGCTTATACCATCGGAACTGATACCCTATTGTCCCGTATGCGGTGCACCTATGACAATGAATCTCCGTGCAGATAATACCTTTGTGGAGGATGAGGGCTGGCACAGGGCAGCGGACAGATACTCTGCCTTCCTGTACAGCCACAGGGGAATGAAGATATTATATCTTGAGCTTGGAGTAGGGGGAAACACCCCTGGCATAATAAAATATCCCTTCTGGCAGATGACCTGCCATGAGCCTGAATCCACCTACTGCTGTATAAATTACGGAGAGGCCTGTGCCCCTGAGGATATCAGGGACAGGTCCCTGTGCGTAAATCAAGATATCGGAGAGGTGCTGAAACAGGTTAAAAAGGAGTTATAAAAGTTTATCCCTCCATACACTGTCATTTACAGAAAATCATTGCATTTCATTACTAACCTTATATATAAAAAATGACCGACAGGACATCCCGTCGGTCATTACTGTTTTTATCAATGATTTCCACTTATTGCCTTAGTAGGACACTTTTCTGTACATACACCACACTGGGTACACTTGGAGTAATCCACCTTAGCAAGGAAGTTATCAACCTTAACAGCCTCACTTGGACAGTTTTTCTCACAAAGCTTACAGCCTATGCAGGCATTTGCACAATTATCCTTAGCAGCCTTAGGCATATCATGGGATGAGCAGGCAACTCTGACCTTACTGTCATATGGCACCAGCTCAATAAGATTTTTAGGACAGGCCTTGATACAGGCACCACAGGCAACACACTTTTCCTTATCCACTACAGCTACACCATTTACAATATGTATAGCATCAAAGGCACATGCCTTTACACAGTTGCCATCACCAAGACAGCCATAGGAGCAAAGCTTTTTGCCACCTGCAAGGGCATTTTCAAGTCCGCAGTTAGGTGCTCCGAAGTACACATATTTATCCTTAGCCGCTTCACAGTTACCGTTACACATAACAAAGGCGGTCTTTTTAACACTTGCTTCAGTCTTGACACCCATTACACCTGCTACCTTTTCCGCAACGGCAGCACCACCTACTGGACAGCCGTTTACGGGAGCAGTACCCTCAACTATGGCAGAGGCAAGGGCATCACAGCCGGCAAAGCCACAGCCGCCGCAGTTTGCGCCGGGGAGGCACTCACGTACAAGGGAAACCCTCTCATCCTGCTCCACCTTGAATTTAATACCTGCAAAGCCCAGAACCGCACCGAATATAACAGCCAGAACACCAAGAACTATAACAGGCAGTAAAATACTCATAATTTCCATCGTTTACCCTCCTTTTTATAACATTCCCGAAAAGCCCAGGAAAGCTATGGACATAAGTCCTGCACTGATAAGGGCGATAGGGAAGCCTGTAAGGCACTTGGGGATAGGTGCATCTGCCAGTCTTTCTCTTATACCTGCAAAGAGGATAATAGCCATGGCAAAGCCCACGGAAGCACCAATACCGTTTACAAGGGACTCAAGGAAGTTATAGCCATTGTCCATATTAAGTACTGCAACACCCAGTACCGCGCAGTTTGTGGTTATAAGAGGAAGATATACACCCAGTGCCTGATAAAGGGAAGGTGAAGACTTCTTTATAAACATCTCAACAAACTGCACAAGTGAAGCGATGATGAGTATAAAGGCTATATTATAAAGGTATTCCAGTCCCAATGTTACAAGTACAAACTCATAAACCACCCATGTGGCAGCAGAGGAAAGGGTAATAACGAAAATAACCGCAACACCCATTCCTACAGCAGTATCCAGCTTTTTGGAAACACCAAGGAAAGGACAGATACCCATAAATTTTGAAAAGATGAAATTGTTGACGAAGATAGCCGCCAGCAAAATTGTAAATAAATTCATAACCTGACCTCCTTATTTGTCTTTCTTTCCCCTGTTACGCAGTGCATTAAATACTACGATAAGGAAAGCAAGGGTGAAAAATGCACCCGGTGGCAGTATCATAAGGATAGTCTTTGGGAATGCCTCAGGAAGGAGGGTAATACCCATAACAGAGCCTGAACCAAGGATTTCACGTATAGCACCTATAACAGCAAGGGCAATGGTAAAGCCAAGACCCATACCAATACCGTCGAAGACAGATGCTACCACGCCGTTTTTACATGCAAATGCCTCGGCACGGGCAAGAATAAGACAGTTTACAACTATAAGTGGTATGTACACACCCAGAGATGCGTTAAGGTCAGGCAGATAAGCCTGAAGAAGCATCTGTATAATTGTAACGAAACTTGCAATTACCACTACAAAGCATGGTATACGTACCTGATCCGGCACTATCTTACGGATAAGTGAAATAACCAGATTTGAACAGGTAAGAACTGCCAGTGTGGAAAGTCCCATACCGATACCGTTTTCCATACTGGTGGTAACCGCAAGGGTAGGACACATACCTATTACCTGTATAAAGGTAGGGTTTTCATCTATAATACCGTTTTTTAATACTTTAAGTACGTTCATTTCAAGCCCCTCCCTTCAGATTATTGTCGTTAAAGTAATTGCTTACTGTGTTTACAGCCTCAGTAACGGCAGTTGAAGTAATGGTAGCACCTGTAAGTGCCTGTATGTCACTGTCACCTGCTGTACCGCTCTTTATAACGGTAAGCTCTCCGCTCTTGCCTGTAAACTGCTCATAGAAGTATGGCTGAGCCGCATTTGCACCAAGACCGGGAGTTTCGTTTGAACAGTCAACTATGGATACGCCTGTGATAACACCGTCCATATCAATACCAACCATCAGCTTAAGGCCGGAGCTATAACCTGTGGTGGTAACTGAAAATGCGTATCCAACTGTATTGCCACCCTCATCAAGGCCCGGGGTGTAATCGGTAATAATGCTGTCTGTTACAGTCTGTTCCTCGCCCCAATCGGAACAATCAAGAACAGCCTGCATATTAGTTGCCTTTGCCTCAGCTTCGGCAACTGCAATAGGTTCGGTTGTTATTGCATTTACAAAGCCCAGAAGGGCTGCTGCAACTGCCGCAATTACAAAAAGGACAACTGCAGGTCTGACTATATCACGCATTTTACTTCACCTCCCCTTTCTTCTTTACAGGCTTGACATAACCGAAGGTTTTCTGCCTGCAAAATCTGTCAATAAGAGGTACAAACAGATTCATAATAAGTATTGAATAGGAAACACCCTCAGGGTAGCCGCCCTTAATACGTATAATTGCAGCTAAGAAACCGCAGCCTATGGCAAAGATTATTTTGCCCTTGTTTGTCATAGGTGTGGTGGTATAATCTGTTGCCATAAAGAAGGCACCAAGCATAAGACCACCGCAAAGAAGCTCGTATACGGGAACCCTGTGGAAGGAATCTCCACCTATTGCATTTATAATAACAGTTGCAATAAATACGGTAGCTATGTAGAATACCGGAATATGCCATGAAATAACCTTACGGGCAAGGAGATAAAGGCCTCCCAGTATAAGTGCAGCCGCACAGGTCTCACCAAGGCAGCCACCTACATTACCGATAAAGGCATTAAGGTAGTCCTGGGAAGTAGGGACAATAGCCTCTGTAGTCTGCTTTATCTGCTGAAGTGGTGTAGCAGAGGAAAGTGCATCTATATTGGTAAGTATTCCCTTAACCCCAAAGCGGGTTTCAGGATATGTCATCATCTCATTAGGATAGGATGCCATAAGGAATGCCCTTCCTGCAAGGGCAGGGTTTACAAAGTTAAAGCCAATACCGCCAAAAAGCTGTTTTGCCAGTATAATAGCCACAAATGAGCCTACAACAGGCACCCACCAGGGGGCAGAAGCAGGCAGGTTCATAGCCAGTAAAAGGCCTGTTACCGCCGCAGAAAGATCTCCTATGGTGGAAGGCTTTTTAGCCAGCTTGCAGTAAATTGCCTCAAAAAATACGCTGGAGGCAACAGATATAACTATAAGCAGTGCTGCTGTAGGTCCGAAAAGGGCTATACCCATAACTGCCGCAGGCAAAAGTGCAATAATAACATCACGCATTATGCTTTGGGTAGTCACCTTGGAACGGATATGTGGTGTGGCAGACACTGTCAACTTTGGTAATTTGTTTAAGTCCATCATCTGACCTCCTTACTTGTTTCTGCTGAAGGCAATGGCTTCACGCTTGCCTACCCTCAGGGTTTGTGCTATATGTCGCTTTGCAGGACATGCATATGAACATGAGCCGCATTCGATACAATCAAGACCGTTATGCTTGATAAAGGCATCATAATCCTTTTTATTTGCATCACTGACAATTTCAGGAGGCTGTAAGCCCATTGGACAGGCATCTATACACTTACCGCAGCGAATACATGCACTTGCGGGAGGTATGGTTGCAAACTCCTCTGTAAAGGCAAGAATAGCCGATGAGGTCTTAACAAGTGGTACATGCAGATCAAAAAGGGCTGTACCCATCATCGGTCCACCTGCTATTACCTTTGCAGGTGTTTCCTTAAATCCTCCTATCTGTTCAATAAGCCATGCCACATCAGTACCCAGCCTTGTCTGGAAGTTACCGGGATGCTTGATAGCGTCACCTGATACGGTAACTGTACAGTGCATAAGAGGTCTGTCCTTTGCAACTGCCCTTTCAATGGCAAGTACGGTATTAACATTGTCAACTATACAGCCTACGGCAGCAGGGAGAGCACCTGAAGGCACTTCACGCTTGGTAACTGCATATATAAGGTGTTTTTCAGAACCCTGTGGATACTTACACTTAAGTGCCACCACCTCAATATTAGGCTTGGAGGCAACTGCCTTATTCATTGCCTCTATGGCATCTGGCTTATTTACCTCAATGGCAATATAACCCTTTGAACCGGGATGCAGGCGCATAATTATTTCAAGACCTGTTACTATACGCTCGGTCTTTTCAAGCATAAGCCTATGGTCTGTAGTAATGTAAGGCTCACACTCCGCCGCATTGATAATGATAGAGTCTATCTTGTTTTCTGGTGGTGGATTTAACTTAACGTGGGTTGGGAAACCGGCACCGCCGAGACCTACAACACCTGCGTTTTTGATTTTTTCAAGTACCTTTTCCTTAGAAAAGCTGGTGTAGTCCGTATCAGTACCAAGACCTTCGATCTCCTCATACAGACCGTCATTTTCAATGACTATGGAGTTTACTTTGGCTCCGCTGATTGTAAGGCGTGGCTCTATAGCCTTGACAGTACCTGATACTGAAGCAAATATAGGCGCACTTACAAAGCCCCCTGCTTCTGCAATCTTCTGACCCAGCAGTACCCTGTCACCCTTGGCAACTATGGCAGTTGCAGGTGCACCGATATGCTGACTCAGAGGAAAGACCAGCTCGGCTCCCTGTGGCGGCATAAGGATCTGGATAGGCTTAGTATTTGAATAAGCCTTACCATCAGGGGGATGTACTCCTCGCTTGAAGCTATGAAGATTCATTAAAAATGCCTCCTTTGTTATAGATTAATAAGGGCAAACTCCTTGTACATATTTAAACAAAACGTTTGAAAAGCAAAGATATTTTTGTAATTAATGCCCTTCTCCTTAACATATATAATACAATAATCAGCGGTAAATTACAAGTGTCGATATTGGATTTATGAAGAAATTATTAACAATTACCATATTAAGATTTCTTAATGAGAAACATATGACAAAATAAAACACAGGAGCAGTGGGTATAGTTTTTTTTCATTATGGAAAAAATACCCTTAAAAGGAGTGATGGTTATATGATGTATGCAATAGCACTTTTACAGATAATAATGGCCGTGGTAATGATAATCTACTTTTCCTCTGCCCTGAAGGACAGGCATTCAAAGGAGAAAAACGTAAGGCTTGGCTCATACGGAGAGGCATCACATATAGCGGCTCTGAGAAAAATAAGCCTTACAAGACCACTTACGGAGACCCTTCGCCCCACCACCCCCGATGAGATAGTGGGACAGGAAAGAGGACTTACCGCCCTGAAAAATGCCCTCTGCGGACCCAACCCCCAGCACGTGATAATATACGGTCCTCCCGGAGTTGGAAAGACTGCCGCCGCAAGGGTAGCAATGGAACTGGCAAAAGCATCCCCAGGCACGCCCTTTAAGGCTGATGCTCCCTTTATTGAGGCTGATGCCACAATAATGCAGTTTGACGAACGTGCCATTGCGGATCCCCTTTTAGGTTCCGTACACGACCCTATATATCAGGGTGCAGGCGCATTCGGTTCCCTTGGCATACCCCGTCCAAAGGAGGGAGCAGTCACAAAAGCACATGGCGGAGTACTGTTCCTTGACGAAATAGGGGGGCTTAGCTCCTATCACCTTAACAGACTGTTAAAGGTGCTGGAGGAGGGAAAGGTACACTTCTACAGCTCATATTATTCCGAAAAAAACAAGGATATACCTCCCTATATACATGATATATTCAAAAACGGTATGCCTGCAGATTTCAGACTGATAGGTGCCACCACCCGAAGCCCTGAGGAGCTGCCTCCTGCCCTCAGAAGCAGGTGCAGGGAGATTTTTTTTGACGAGCTTAAAGCCGATGATGCTACACTCATAGCTGAAAACAGCTGTCAGAGGCTTGGTGCGGAATATGACAGTACCGTTCCTGAACTTGTGGGAAAATACTGTACCAACGGACGTGACAGTGTCAATATTATACAGAACGCCTGGTCGGCAGTCGCCGCCGAAGGGCGAAAAAGGATAACCATGGCAGATATAAGGAATGCCCTAAATGAGGGCAGATTTGTAAAAAGACATGACGTAAGGCTAAGCAGTAAGGCACGGGTAGGAATAGTAAAGGGACTTGCCGTACGTGGCAGTCAGGGAGCTGTCATAACCATTGAGGCTGTAGCTGTATATGGGGGCAGCGGACTTAGCGTAAGGGGCATAGCCCTTGAGGAGGAGGTAAAAGGAGGAGCATCTCACCTTAAACGTAAAGGCAGTGCCCTTGAAAGTGCCGAAAATGTCCTTGAAGTGCTGGAACAGCTGACAAGCTTTCGAAAATCCGACTACCACATCAGCATCAACTTTCCGGAAAGCCATATACTTGACGGTCCCTCAGCAGGAGCGGCAATGCTCCTTGCAGTTTATTCGGCAGTATACAATATACCCGTAAAGGGAGATATTGCCCTTACGGGAGAAATAGGACTTAAAGGGGATATACGGCCTGTGGGGGGAGTAGGTCAGAAGGTAGCCGCCGCCCTTGAAGCAGGTGCAGTAAGGGTATATATTCCCCTGGGGAATGCCGATGACACAAATGACAAAAGGGCTGTTACAATAAGCAGGGCAGAGGAAGTAATAAACCTGGCTGAAGTTTCAGAAGAATATTCTGCCTGAAACTGTTAATATGTATTCAATAAATATCCTTCCTAAAATTTAAGAAAGTGCCTGAAAATCATAGGCACTCTTTTTTTATTACCCTATAATGATGTTATCTGACTTTAATCCAATTCCCTTACAGCAAGGCAGAACACATATACCTCCTTAGCCCCTGCCCTTTTCAAAACCCTGGTACACTCGTCAACTGTACTGCCTGTGGTAAATATATCATCAATCAGCAATATGGTTTTGCCTCTGACATCTTCTGTGGAGCGAAAGGCACCCCTTACATTTAACATTCGCTGAGTTTTTGTTAAACCACTCTGGGCTTTTGTATGCTTTACTCTTTGAAGAACATCCCCCAATATCTCATCTCTTTCCGCCGCATATATTTCAGCCAGCAGGCGGGCCTGATTAAAGCCCCTGTGACGTAGCCTTGAGCTATGAACTGGCACCGGCACTACATAATCCACATAGGGTATTTCAATATAATCTGCATATATTGCCATTGCCCTGCCAAAGTACCTTGCATAGCTACCCCTTCTGCCATATTTGAAACGATGAATGGCACTGCGGACCTCATCCTTGTAAAGATAAAGGGCATATCCCCCTTCAAAGGTATGTTTAGCTGAACTGCATTGTCTGCACAGGCCATGATAACGTACAGGTCTGCCACACTTCAGGCACACATTACCACTTATTTCCTCAATATTTTCAGCACACTTTTCACATATATAATCTTTGTTGCCAAAGGGCAGAATATCTCTGCAAAATATACATCTGGAGGGGAATATAAGCTCCTCCATAGTTCTTATTAAACCGATGATATTATCGCCCCCTTCGAAAATTGTCGAATTATAATGCTATAATAGCATATTTTTGTCGAATTTTCCACAATAAAAAGGGGCTGTCTATTTACAAAAAAGGGGTATGCGATTATTTCGCATACCCTTAATTTTTAAGTAAATTATTTTATTAATTTTATCAGAACTTACCGTTCTTAGCAGCTTCCTCAACAGCAACTGCAACAGCAACAGTAGCACCAACCATTGGGTTATTACCCATACCCATGAAGCCCATCATTTCAACATGAGCAGGTACGGAGGAGGAGCCTGCAAACTGTGCATCGGAGTGCATACGTCCCATAGTATCTGTCATACCATAGGAAGCAGGACCTGCTGCCATATTATCAGGATGAAGAGTACGACCTGTACCGCCGCCTGAAGCAACTGAGAAATACTTCTTACCCTGCTCAACACATTCCTTCTTATATGTGCCTGCAACAGGATGCTGGAATCTTGTTGGGTTAGTAGAGTTACCTGTGATTGAAACATCAACGCCGTTAAGGTGCATGATAGCAACACCCTCACGTACATCGTCTGCGCCATAGCACTCAACAGCAGCTCTTTCACCGTTTGAATAAGCAATCTTCTGAACTATATCAAGCTTACCTGTAAAGTAATCAAACTTAGTCTGAACATAGGTAAAGCCGTTAATTCTTGAAATAATCTGTGCTGCATCCTTACCAAGACCGTTAAGGATAACCTTAAGAGGAGTTTTACGTGCCTTATTTGCGTTTTTAGCAATACCGATAGCACCTTCAGCAGCAGCAAAGGACTCATGACCTGCAAGGAAAGCAAAGCACTTTGTATCCTCGCTAAGAAGCATAGCAGCAAGATTACCGTGACCTAAACCAACCTTTCTGTCCTCTGCAACAGAACCTGGGATACAGAAAGCCTGTAAACCGATACCGATAGCAGCAGCTGCCTCCTGAGCTGTCTTACAGCCCTTCTTAATAGCAATGGCAGCACCTACTGTATAAGCCCATGCAGCATTTTCAAAGGCAATAGGCTGTACACTTTTACAAATATCATAAGCAGCAACGCCTGCAGCCTTACAGATGTCGGCACACTCCTCAACTGACTTGATGCCATACTCGGCAAGCACACCGTTGATCTTATCAATTCTTCTTTCGTAACTTTCAAATAATGCCATTTCAGTCAATCCTCCTTTTATTCTTTTCTTGGGTCGATGTACTTAGCAGCCTCATCAAAACGACCGTACTTGCCCTTAGCCTTTTCCATAGCATCAGCAGGTGAGTCGCCCTTCTTGATGAAGTCCATCATCTTGCCCAGGTGGATAAACTCATAGCCGATAATCTGATCCTTATCATCAAGGGCAGTTCTTGTAACATAGCCCTCAGCCATCTCAAGGTATCTTGGGCCCTTTTCCTTAGTGGCAAACATAGTACCAACCTGACTTCTTAAGCCCTTACCAAGGTCCTCAAGGCTTGCACCGATAGGCAGACCACCTTCAGAGAAAGCAGTCTGAGTTCTACCATAAACGATCTGGAGGAACAGCTCTCTCATAGCTACGTTAATAGCGTCACAAACAAGGTCGGTATTAAGTGCCTCAAGCAGAGTCTTACCGATAAGGATCTCGGAAGCCATAGCAGCAGAGTGGGTCATACCACTG
Organism: uncultured Eubacteriales bacterium; assembly: GCA_949293325.1. Classification (GTDB taxonomy): domain Bacteria; phylum Bacillota; class Clostridia; order Lachnospirales; family CAG-274; genus CALWRD01. The sequence continues at coordinate 11,112 of CASFCZ010000042.1, forward strand.
CAACCGATAGTCTCAACAAGGGCCTCCTCAATGATACCGTCCTTAACATTAAGGGTCAGCTTACAGGCACCCTGCTGTGGAGCACACCAGCCAACACCGTGTGTGAGGCCTGAAATATCCTTGATTTCCTTAGCCTGTACCCACTTACCCTCTTCAGGAATAGGTGCAGGACCATGATAAGCCCCTTTAGCAACAGGACACATATTTGTTACTTCTGCCGAATAAATCATATCGAATTCTCCTTTACTGTAGTATGTACGCAGGTGAGCCTGCATGTCTGAAAGATACGAGGAAAGTCCTGACCTTTAAAAAACGATAATCCCCAGGCAGGATTATCGTCTTGTAATTGTAATTTATAGGATAGACATTCCCTCCCATTCTTAATGAGATTTTACCATAAAAGCCCCTTAGTGTCAACATTTTTCTACCCCCGCCGACAGGGAGAAAAAGCCGCAAAATATATGTATTTCACCATAAAAAACAAAAAAAAGCCGCTTCGCAAGCGGAAGCAGCTTATTTATTAAATTATAATGCCTGAAGTGCCTCTCTTACAAGAGTGCTTACAAGCTTGTTATCCGCACGACCCTTTGTTTTGGCAGTTACGGCACCCATAACCTTACCCATATCCTTAGGTGAGGCAGCACCTGTATCCTTAAGGGCTGCGGCTATAATATCCTTAAGCTCCGCCTCGGAGAGCTGCTCCGGAAGATAAGCCTTAAGAATAGCTATTTTTTTCTCAGCTTCCTGAACAAGGTCGTCCCTGCCACCCTTTTCAAAGTCAGGGATAACATCACGGAGTTTTTTAATCTCCTTAGCGATTACCTCAGAAACGACACCGTCGTCAGCATCAATCTTCTTGTCCTTTTCTATTTGAAGAACCCCTGCACGAACCATCTGGACAATTTCCTTTTTAATGGTATCCTTGTCCTTCATAGCCTGCTTAAGGTCTGCAAAAAGCTGGTCCTTTAAAGACATAACATCATATCCTTTTTTAAAACGAATTAATTATACTTACGTTTTCTGGCAGCTTCGGACTTCTTCTTACGCTTTACGCTTGGCTTATCGTAATGCTCTCTCTTACGAACCTCGCCCATAATACCTGCTTTAGCGCAGTTTCTCTTAAAGCGGCGAAGTGCACTGTCAAGAGATTCATTTTCTTTTACTCTAACCTCAGACACGAATTTCCCTCCCTCCGGTTTACCTTTTAACGTGCACACCCTAGCTTGTGGGATGCGCCGACACCGGCTGTCTGATGAATAATTAAGCTGTATCGTGCACACCCGTCTGGAGGGGGATTTATTTGTTTAACAACAAATAAAACAGCACACTATATGATTATACACAATAAAATTAAAAACGTCAACTAGCTAACATAAATTTTTTGAAAAAATTGTATAATTTCCTTTACATAAGACCGTATCTTTCAAGGAAGGCAACCAATCTGCCTCCCATAGGCAATACGCGCAAATCCTCCCTTGCAAAGCCCTTAATAAGGACCATGGCAATAAAATAAACAATAATGGCAAAGCAAATAACAATTACCGTTGCCACTGTATTATTAGGGATAAGCATATACAAAAACTTATAGCCGAATATGCACACAAGTGCCATAAATACTGATGCTATTGAAGGCTTTACAAGCATACCCACATAGTCTGGTTTTACCTCTGTTGCCTTAACAAGGGCACGGAAATTAAGAAGTGAAGCAAAGAGATAACATACCGTTGTACTTATTACCGCACCGATAATATTTATATCCGGTATGGCAATAAGGAAGTAGTTTACCGGTATCTTTGCTATTGAACCTATAAGGGCATTAAGGGCAGGTGCCTTAACCTTGCCTATACCCTGAAGTACACCCGTTGAAATCTGGCTCAGAGCGAGGAGAATAATGCTGAGGGCTCCTGCCTTAAGGAGAGAACCTCCCGCAGGATAGTTTGGGAAAAGCATATAAAGTATCTGATCTCCCAGTGCTCCCAGACCTACTGCCGCAGGGATTGAAACTATCATTGTGACCCTGAGGGTTGTATCCACCTTTGTCTTTACCGCCTCCGTATCCTTAAGGACCATACTTGTGGCAATAGTAGGTATTGCCGCAGTAGCAAGGGAGGTGGAAATAACAACAGGCAGGGTAGTAAGAGTAACATACTTACCTGTCAGCAGACCGTAAAGGGCATCTATCTCCTCAGAAGTATAGATACCTGTTGCCTCCAGCCTTGAATTTACCATAACCATATCAATAAGGTTTGTCATACTGAATATTGCCGTACCTGTAATTACGGGAATGGCAATCCTAAACAAATCCGAAGCTATCTCACGGAAACTTTGGAGGGGATAATCCCTTTTATCCTCACTATAGCTTTGATTAATGGATTTGGCATTAAGGACATATATTATAATAATAGTAATAAGTCCTGCAAGGGCGCCTATGCCTGTACCGGCTGTACCACCTGCGGCGCCGAATTCAACGCCCTTACCCATAACATTCATTAGCAGCCATGCAAAGTACACACTTAAAACGGCATTAAATATCTGCTCTACTATCTGAGAGAGAGCCGTAGGCACCGTTGTACCTCTGCCCTGGAAGTAGCCCCTGTACACAGACATAATTGAGCAGACAAAAACCGTAGGAGCAAGGGTAATTATACAGTAGTAGCTACGCTCACTCCTTATCCATGAACAGAACTGCTCTGCAAAGGCAAGCATAAGCAAAGTACATATAAGACCAAGTGTACCTGCCACTATCATGGAAACCCTGAAGGTTCTCCTTGCATTTGTATACTGACCTAAGGCTATCCTTTCAGCCACCATTTTGGAAATAGCCACAGGCAGTCCTGCGGAACTCATTACAAGAAAGAAGTTATAGAGATAGTAACCGGCGGAGTATATTCCGTTACCCTCATCCCCTATCATATTGGTAAGGGGCAGTCTGTATAAAAAGCCTATTACACGAACAAGCAGACCTGCACAGGCAAGTATAGCTGCCTGCTTAATAAAGGACGAACCCTTGTTTTTCCTTGCCATATCGCCCCTCCTTTTTTAAATCAGCACCTTGCAGCCTTCCTTCTTGCTACGGGGTCAAGGAGCTTTTTCCTTATTCTGAGGCTTTCGGGAGTTACTTCCACCAGCTCATCATCTGAAATAAAGTCAATGCACTGCTCAAGACTCATTACCGTATAAGGTGTGAGCTTAAGTGCATCATCTGAACCAGAAGCTCTTGTGTTGGTAAGCTGCTTTTTCTTGCAGACATTAACCTCCATATCACCGCTTCTGGCGTTACGGCCTACTACCATACCGCCGTATACCTTTGTACCCGGTCCTATAAAGAGCTCGCCTCTTTCCTGAGCGTTAAACAGACCGTAGGTAACAGCCTCACCGGTTTCAAAGGCAACAAGACTACCCTGATTACGGCTTTGAATTTCGCCCTTGTATGGCTCATAACCATTAAATATGGTATTAATTATTCCGTTACCCCTTGTATCAGTAAGGAACTCGTTTCTGTATCCTATAAGCCCCCTTGCGGGAATATTGAATTCAATCCTTGTATAACCTGACTGGGATGGCTGCATATTAACCATCTCACCCTTCCTGGAGCCAAGCTTTTCAATGACACTGCCTACATATTCCTCAGGTACATCTATGGTAGCAAGCTCCATAGGCTCACATCTCTTACCGTCAATATCCTTGTAAAGAACCTCTGGACGGGATACCTGGAACTCATAACCCTCACGGCGCATTGTTTCAATAAGGATGGAAAGGTGCAGCTCACCTCTGCCGCTTACCTTAAATGCCTCGGCAACATCAGTATCCTCAACCCTGAGGCTTACATCGGTATTAAGCTCCCTCATTAATCTGTCACGAAGGTGTCTTGAAGTAACGAACTTACCCTCCTGACCTGCAAATGGACTGTCATTTACTGAGAAGGTCATTGAAAGGGTAGGCTCACTTATCTTATTAACCTCGATAGGTACAGGATTTACAGGGTCAGCAATGGTATCGCCTATGTGTATCTCAGGCATACCGCTGACAGCAACAATGTCACCCATTGATGCCTCCTTGACCTCTATTCTTTCAAGTCCCTCATACTCATAGAGCTTTGTAACCCTTGTTTTAACACACTTTTCAGGGTTGTGAATATTAACAATGGCAATCTCGTCATTTACCTTTATTTTTCCGTTTTCAATCTTACCTATACCGATACGTCCCACATACTCGTTATAGTCAATGGTAGTAACAAGCATCTGAAGGTCTGCATCAGGATCACCCTCGGGAGCAGGTATATGCTCAATTATTGTATCAAAAAGGGCTTTCATATCTGTGGCATTAAGTGCCTCCTCAGGTGTAAGTGCCGCCTTGCCCAGCTTAGCAGATGCAAATACAAAGGGGCTGTCAAGCTGCTCATCAGTTGCATCAAGCTCCATAAAAAGCTCAAGTATCTCATCAACCACCTCATTTGGTCTTGCCTCGGGACGGTCAATCTTATTTACACATACAACAACGGGAAGTCCCAGTGAAAGGGCATTCCTCAATACAAACTTGGTCTGTGGCATGGCACCCTCATAGGCATCTACCACAAGTACAACGCCGTTTACCATCTTAAGTACACGTTCTACCTCGCCGCCAAAGTCAGCATGACCCGGTGTATCTACAATATTTATCTTAATGTCGTCATAGTATACGGCGGTATTCTTTGAAAGGATTGTAATACCCCTTTCACGCTCAATGTCACCTGAGTCCATTACACGTTCACGGATAACCTGATTGGAACGGAAAGTACCGCTTTGCTTTAACAGCTCATCCACCAGTGTAGTCTTACCATGGTCAACGTGGGCAATGATAGCTATGTTTCTTATGTCCTCTCTCTTGGTTTTCATATTATTCTCACTCTTTCAAATAGATTTACCTGCCATACACAGGCCCAAAAAAACAAAATTTGCGTTCTTATCATTTTAACACAATTTAAGGCTTAATATCAAGAAAATATATTAACAATTTTTAATTCAAAAGCTCTTATTCTGTTGTCAAATCCCACAAAACAAATAAAAAAGGGAGCCGACTTACCGACTCCCCCATAAGGGAAATTAAAGAAATTACAAAATACGTTTATTCTGATACTCACCTGTCATACCGAACTCAACCCACTCACAGATATTGACAGCGTGGTCGCCTATACGCTCAAAATACTTGGCTATCATAATAAAGTTGACACCCAGATCCATATAGTCATCCCCACGTTTGAGTATCTCCACTACCTCGCTCTTTGTCCTGTCAAAGAGGTCATCCATAATGTCGTCCTCCTCGGTTACGGACTTTACAAGGCTGAGATCCTGATTTACAAAGGCTGCAACTGCATTGTGTACCATTTCAACGGCAACCTTTGCCATGGCAGGAATATGCTCCACCATTTCAAATATATCTTCACCTTTCATGGTAAGGACAATCTCGGCAATATCCGCCGCATGGTCACCTATACGCTCAATATCCGTTACCATCTTAAGGGCTGTGGATACGCTTCTTAAGTCGCGGGCAACAGGCTGCTGTCTGAGGATAAGGGAAAGGCATTTTGCCTCTATCTGCTTTTCTGCATCGTTAATATCCCTGTCCCCTGCAATGATGGCATTTGCAAGCTTTTCATCCTTATTTTTAAAGGCTGTAATTGCATTTTCAATGGCATGCTCTGCCATTGCACTCATCTTAATCATTTCAAGGTTTAAAAGTTCAAGATCGCTTTCAAAGCTCTGTCTGGCACTCATTCACTCTACCTCCAATATCAGCCGAAGCGGCCTGTAATATAGTCCTCTGTACGCTTATCTGTAGGATGTGTAAACAGATCATCCGTCTTACCAAACTCCACCATTTCACCGATAAGGAAAAATGCGGTATTGTCGGATATACGTGTGGCCTGCTGCATATTGTGTGTAACAATGGCAACGGTGTAATCCTTCTTAAGCTCTGCCATAAGCTCCTCTATCTTAAGGGTGGATATAGGGTCAAGGGCTGAGGTAGGCTCATCCATCAGAAGAACCTCCGGCTTAACTGCAAGGGCCCTTGCAATACAAAGCCTCTGCTGCTGTCCACCTGAAAGACCCAAAGCGGACTTTTTGAGTCTGTCCTTTACCTCATCAAAAATAGCTGCACCCCTGAGGCTGGTTTCAACGATCTCGTCCAGCTTTGCCTTGGACTTGATGCCGTGAATACGTGGTCCATAGGCTATATTATCATATATGCTCATTGGGAACGGATTAGGCTGCTGGAACACCATACCTATCTTTTTCCTGAGGAGGGTTGTATCTACACCCTTGCTGTATATATTTTCTCCGTCAAGGGTTATTTCTCCCTCTATCCTTACATTTTCAACAAGGTCATTCATACGGTTAAGGGTTTTTAAAAAGGTTGACTTACCACAGCCTGAAGGTCCGATAAAGGCTGTAATCTCTTTTTCGGGGATCTCCATACTTACGTCCTTAAGGGCATGGTTTTCGCCATAGTAAAGATTAAGGTTTTTTATACTCATTTTAGAACTCATAAATCTATTCTCCCATCAAATAATAAACTCGCCTTCAGTTTTTGCTTAATTTACCTGCCATAAACTTTGCAAGTGCATTGATACCAAGTACGATAACAAGAAGCACAAGGGCAATACCGAAGGCATTTGTATAGTCGGCCTTTGCCATACTCAGGTAAAGCTGGATTGTAAGAGTACCACCTGAGGTAAATATATGTGAAAATAGGGTCTTTGGCAGAAGATAAGCACTGCCCGCTGTAAAAATAAGGGCGGCAGACTCACCTACTATACGACCTATACTCAGGATAACACCGGTAAGTATACCGGGCATTGCACTTGGCAGAATAATTGTCCTTATCATATACCACTTAGTTGCCCCTATACCCAGAGCACCGCTTCTGTAACTTTCCGGTACAGCCTTCAGGGCCTCCTGAGTGGTACGGATAATGGTAGGAAGAACCATTATAGTCAAGGTAAGTGAACCACAGAGTATTGAGAAACCAAGCTTAAGGGAAGTTCCGAAGAACACCATACCGAAAAGACCGTATATAATAGAAGGAATACCTGCAAGGGTTTCCGTTGTAAACTCAATAAGTCTTACAATCTTACCACGCTTTGCATACTCTGTAAGATACACCGCCGAACCTATACCGATAGGAGTGGCTATTATCAGTGTAATAACTATAATGTAAAGAGTATTGACTATATTACCCAGAATACCGAAGGTACCCTTAAGAGAGGACTGAACGGTACTTAAAAACTGCCAGCTTATACTGCCTACGCCTCTGAAAGCCACATAACCGATAATACCCACCAGAATGGCAACGGAGATAAAGGCAGATAAAAACACAAGTCCGAGAAGAATATTATCCGAAGGGCGAACCTTTTTTTTACAAATACTATCAGTCATTGTCAGCACCACCCTCCAGAAGTTTATTGATAATAATATTAATAATCATAATAAACACAAACAGTACAAGGCCTATGGTAAAAAGCGCCTGTCTGTGAAGACCCGATGAATAGGACATTTCCGAAACAATACCTGTAGTAAGGAATCTTACTGAGTTAAATGGCAGTGGAGCATTAACGGCATTACCTGCAACAAGGAGGATTGCCATTGCCTCACCGATGGCACGTCCCACACCCAGGACTATGGCAGTAATAACACCTGACCTTGCAGCAGGAAGGGTTACCCTGAAAATAGTCTGTACAGGTGTAGCACCCAGTGCAAGGGATGCCTGACGCATTGATACAGGCACTGCCTTAAGGGAAGTAAGGGATACATTGATAACTGTAGGCAGTATCATAACCGCAAGTACCAGTACTGCAGCGGCCATATTGGCACCACCTGTAAACTGATGGGTCTCAGAACCCTTAAAAATGGCAAGCTCCAGCTTATACATAAGAGGATTAATCATCAAAAGACCCATAAGTCCGTATACAACTGATGGAATACCTGCAAGAAGTTCCACAGCAGGTTTTACCACTGCTGCAACGGGCTTGCTTGCCACCTCTGAAATAAAGACTGCCGTCAGCACCGCAACAGGTACGCCTATGAGAATGGCAAAGGCTGTACCAATAATAGATGTAAGCACTATGTAAGCTATACCAAAGGAAGGGGTTGCGGCTGTAGGTGCCCATACAGGATTAAAAAGCATATCAACTATGCCCACCTCCATAAGGGCAGGTGCACCTGAAAGTATCATATAGGCACTTATAGCAAGGACTGCCGCAACTGCCACAAAGGCACAGACAATAAAGATTATTTCCATAATAAACTCAGTTATATTTTTTGCCCTGTTGCCGCCTTTAATAGAAAAGCTCATTTTTTTCTCTCCCTCGGCATAATTGTTTGCAACGGAACGCCTTGCCGTTACCACATTAGTATTGTCCATAATATTACTCCTTACTCATTTAAAGGCTGTTACATTCCCGTAACAGCCTTTATCTTATATCCCGTATTTACCAGGGATTTATCACTGCTTTGCTGAAATAAGACCTACCTGAGCGATTATATCCTGACCCTCATCGCTGTTGATGTAGTCAAAGAGTGCCTGTACTGCCTCGCTCTGCTGGCTTATCTCACCCTTAGTAGCCATTACAAAAGGTCTCTGAAGTGTATAGCTGCCATCCTTTATAGTTTCCTGTGTAGGTTCAACACCATCAAGTTTAAGTGTCTTAACTGTGTCATCAATAATATCTATTGATACATAACCGATAGCGCCTGGAGTTGAAGCAACCTTAGCCATTACAGCACCTGTTGAATCAATCTCCTGTGCGTACTTGCACTGATCTTCAATACCAAGGATCTCTTCAAATGCACCTCTTGTACCGGAACTTGCTTCACGACCGATAACAACGATCTGGCTGTCTTCGCCACCAAGCTCACTCCAGTTGGTTATTGCGCCTGTATATATTTCCTTAAGCTGATCGGTAGTAACATCATCAACTGTAGTTGAAGGATTTACAACGATACCGATACCATCAATGGCAACTACATTCTCAACAAGGCCATTTGCCTTTTCCTCATCTGTAAGGGCTCTGGAGGAGTTACCTATATCAACTGTACCATTTGTAACGGCTTCAATACCTGCACCTGAACCGGTAAACTCAACTGTAGCCTGTACACCTGGATACTTAAGCATAAAGCTTTCGTTAAGGGCGTTGGCAAACTTCTCCATGGAAGTGGAACCGTTCATTGTAATTGTACCCTCAATGTTTTCATCAGTACCTGCCTCAGCACTCTCTGAGCCCTCAGCCTCTGTAGCCTGCTCTGTGTCTGTCTGAGCCGTTGTGGTATCTGTGGTTTCTGTTGCTGCTGAACCACAGCCTGTTAAAATACTTGCTGCAATAATAGTAGATAATGCGATACTAACTAACTTCTTCATTTTTCATAATCTCCTTTTTTAAGTAAATCATCTTTACAAGGGTGATTATAAGCCACACCGAAACCTGTTTCTATCATATATTCGTTTTATGTTTGTAAAATAAATGTAAAGGTAATCAGCCATATACAACAGGAATTTTACCTTTCCTTTACATCAGACAAAGGCATTTTTTATAAAAGCACAAAAAAAGAGCCGTTGTAAAAAACATTTTACAACAGCCCTTCAATATTACAGGGGAGCATTTTATGCCGACAATATAATTTTAGCTATATCTACAAGCTTTCTGCCTGTATCCATACTCTTTTTCTGCATATATCTATGTGCCTGTTCCTCTGTCATTGAATACCTTTCAATAAGGGTACGTTTAGCACGAAGGATTATCTTTTCCTGCTCAGGATCACGGGCAGTACCTATCCTTGCACAATCATCCATGGATGCAAGCATATTAAGGGAACAGACCAGGTCAATACGCTGAAGGGGAACGGCAAGCTTAAATATCCTGTCATTTGTACACTGTTCAAGCTGGAATCGGTTTCCGATGAGGATAATATTAATATTTTCAGGCACATCCTCCACAAAGTCAACTATGTAATCATCATTAAAACGGTAACCACAGACTATGATACCGCTTCCATAGGAATACAGCTTCTTTTTAAGTTCTGCAAGGGAGGTGGTAACACATACCACATTCATACCGTTTGCAATGGCAATTTTAGCAACGCTGACTGCCACGTTTTTATTTGAAAAAGCAACAAATACATTGCTGTTTTTCACAGTAATCAACTCCGTTTATATATTTTTTTATACATACTGCAATATTCTATCAAACAGGACATAAAATATCCAGTAAACATGATTGGGAATTGTATCTATATATATAAATTTTTTTGTTATCTCCCCCTGAAAGAGCAATATTTATATATAACGGCAAATACCCCCACAGACAAATGTATGCAGGGGTATTTTGATTTATAAGCAGAAATATTTATAAAGCCGTTAATTAATAGATAGCAAGGTATTTGTCAAGCTCCCACTGGCTTACGAACATTCTGAACTGATCCCATTCAGCCTTCTTGGAAGTAACAAAGGCATTGTAAGCATGCTCACCAAGAACAGACTTAACAAGACCGTCTTCCTCCATAGCAACAATAGCCTCATAAAGACTGCCTGGAAGATTCTTAACACCGAGAGCATCTCTCTCCTCCTGAGTTGAGTGGAAGAGGTTTACATCTACACTCTTAGGAGCAGGAAGGTTCTTCTTGATACCATCAAGACCTGCAGCAAGACAACAAGCAAGTGCAAGGTATGGATTAGTAGCAGGGTCAGGACTTCTGAGCTCAACACGAGTACCAGCACCCCTTGAAGCAGGAATTCTGATAATATCAGTTCTGTTAGAAGCAGACCATGCAATGTAGCAAGGAGCCTCATAACCTGGAACAAGACGCTTGTAAGAGTTTACAAGTGGGTTAGTAATAGCTGTAAAGCCTGCTACGTGCTCAAGAACACCTGCAATAAAGCTGTAAGCTACTGGAGAAAGCTGAAGATCATCAGATGGATCGAAGAAAGCATTCTTGCCATCCTTGAAAAGTGACATATTAGTATGCATACCTGAACCGTTGATACCAAAGATAGGCTTTGGCATAAAGGTAGCATGTAAGCCGTACTTCTTAGCAATAGTCTTAACAACAAGCTTGAATGTCATAACATTATCAGCTGTCTTTAAAGCGTTGGCATACTTAAAGTCAATCTCATGCTGACCCATAGCAACCTCATGGTGAGAAGCCTCGATCTCAAAGCCCATTTCCTCAAGAGTAAGACAGATTTCACGTCTTGCATTAGTACCAAGGTCAACAGGGTCAAGGTCAAAGTAACCTGCCTCATCATTAGTAACTGTAGTAGGTCTGCCTTCCTCATCAGTATGGAAAAGGAAAAACTCACACTCGTTACCTACATTAAATGTATAACCCATTTCCTCAGCGTCTTCCATAGTCTTCTTAAGGATATTTCTTGGGTCACCCATAAATCTCTCACCTGATGGAGTATATACATCGCAGAGAAGTCTTGCAACTTTACCCTGCTGTGGACGCCATGGGTAGATAACAAAGGTATCAAGATCAGGTCTTAAGTACATATCAGACTCCTCGATACGAGCGAAGCCTTCAATAGAAGAACCATCAAACATCATACCCTCTTCAAGTACCTTTTCAAGCTGTGAAAAAGTGATTGCAACATTCTTTGGAACACCTAAAATATCAATAAACTGTAAGCGGATAAATTCAACATCCTTATCCACACATTCCTTTAAGATCTGTTCCTTAGTGTAATTAGCCATTTTACAAAATCCCCTTCCATTGAGAAATAATTATTGTTTTCCGATGCCAAGCACTTGCGGCACCTGATAGCAGGACAGCTGCACACGCCTTATAAAAAAGCGTTATAAAACAAAAAAGGGGCATTCAAATAACTTTGTATTTGAACACCCTTGCCCTATGAGAAGATTATATATTCATAAAATCCAAAAGTCAATCCTTTTTTTCAAAAAAGAAGATTTTAGGCAATCTCTACCAAAAGTACTACCCTTCATTTTATTTTTTTGTTAAAAATGCAGGTAAAAATGTCAAAACATAAATATATTTACAATTTTACCCCTTTGTCAGGTTGCCGCTCCTTGCATAATAGAACAGATACTGCTGGGCATATCCTGCCAGATCTCCCCATTTATCCCTTGCAAAATCACTGATTGTATTAAGGCTCTGTTCCTGACCGTCAAAGTAAAGCTCACTTACCACACGCCTTACCCACACATCAATAGGAAATACCTCCCTGTGACCTAAAGAAAACAAAAGCACGCAATCAGCTACCTTATTGCCTACACCCTTTATCTTTTTAAGCTCCTCCCTTGCCTCATTGCAGGGCATATCCTCCAGCTTGTCAAGGCTTACTTCTCCTGACAGAAGCCTGTGAACCGCATCATATATGTACTTGTTGCGAAAACCCATCTTAAGGGCAAAAAGCTCCTCGGGAGTAACATTTTCCAGCTCCTTAAGGGTGGGAAAATTACCCTCACTGCCATATACCTCGCTCATGGAGGCAATAATACCCTTTATCCTCGGGATATTGTTATTCTGGGAGATAATAAAAGAAAGAAGACATTCGTAGGACTCCTGATTTAACAGCCTTATGCCCCCTGCATAATCCACGGCGGCAGACATAATACTGTCATTGCGGCTTATTTTCTCCTTAATGGCACCATAATCCCTGTCCATATCAAAGTAATGCCGCCACTTTGTTTCAAACTCCTCAGCACCGCAGTTAAAGAGTTTAAGGCTGTTACCTGTCTGTTCCAGAGTAAGTTCCCTGCCTAGTGCCCTTATTGAATACTTAAGATCCCCCAGCTTAAAAAAGCGGAAGCACTGACCACACTCCAATATTTCTTCTATATTAAAGTCCCTTAACCCATCAACAACAAGGTCCTTGCCATCCATATAATAATTCATAATTACCACCTTAACACCTTAAAATATTTATGATATAATGGTTAAAACCAAACCAAAGGAGATGATGTGTCCATGAAGGAAAAAATATATACCATACCCGTAAACGAAGCCTTTGACGAGGGAGGGGAGTGCCCCTTCTGCAATATGTACCGCAGGCTTGAGCAGGAAAGCGTTGATTATATGCTGGGGCCTGCCTATATGGAGGATGATATACGTATGGAAACCAATAAAAAGGGCTTTTGCAGCCGTCACTATACCCTTATGTATAATCAGCAGAACCGTCTGGGCCTTGCCCTTATGCTCCATACCCATTTACAGACAACAGGCAGAAAGTTGAATGAACTGGCAGCAAAGCGTAAGCCAATTAAAAAATCCCTCTTTTCCAGACCGGACAAAGATGAAATATCTGCGTATATAAATGAAATAACCTCCTCCTGCTATATCTGTGACAGGATAGAGAACACCTTTGAAAGATATGTGGATACCTTCTTTTATATGTGGACAAAGATGCCTGAAATACAGGAAAAGGTTAAAAACTCCAAAGGTTTTTGTCTTAAGCACTTTTCACTGCTCCTTACCGAGGGTGCCCAAAAGCTGTCCTCAGCTGAGTATGAAAAGCTTGTGGATATAATTTTACCTCTTGAACAGGAAAATATCAAGCGAATAACCGACGAAGTTGAACATTTTACCGATAAATTCGACTATCGTCACAAGGATGAGCCCTGGGGCAACTCCCGTGACAGTGTGGAAAGGGGTATATTAAAAACTGCCTCTGAATTTGTGGAAAATAAATAAAAGAAAGGAGCTTTACAGATGTCCTTTAAGGATCTTAGCTTTAAAAAGAAGCTGGAACATATATGGGAATATTATAAGCTGATAATACTTGGAGTAATATTCCTTATCTTTGTGGCAGGCACCATATTCTACTCCCTGGTAATAAATCCCAGACCCGATACCTACGTGGGTGTGGCGGTGTATGACCAGTATCTTAACCAGCAGCAGCTGGAGGGGCTGGAGGAGGAAATGGATACTGCCCTTGCACTTCCAAAGGATAAGACAGTAAGGTTTACCACCTACTACTTTGATGAAAATGACGACCTTTTCAATGTGGATATGCAGCAAAAGTTTATGACATATTTATACACGTTGGAAACACATCTTATTACTGCATACAGGGCAGCCTTTGAAAACTTTGTTTCATCCGGCTATATTGCCCCTCTGACAGACTACTACAGTGAGGAGGAGCTTGCGGCCCTTGATGAGGATGGACGTCTTATTTACTTTACTGATCCCGAGGATAATACGGAAAAGCCCTTTGGCATCAACCTTTATGGCTCTGCTCTCTTTGAAAAGTACAATGTGTTTGATATGTCAAGCCAGCCTGCCTATATTGGTATATTTCCTGCCGCCGGCTTTGAAGAAGGGTCACATGCAGCAGTAGATGAAATAATTAAAAGGGAATAAATTATTAATTTTTTGTGAAAATTTAACTTTTTTTTCTTTTTACGTTGCATTTTTTTTACCATTTATGTATAATATTGTTTGGAGTTGTTTATACAGCTCTCAACCCCAAACCCCATGTATGCGGTTACGCATGGACAGGCCCTCCCCCAAAACTGTCATCCCCCTTTAATACCGCATACATAGCCAAACCTAAGGCACGTTCGATCGTTGAACGTGCCTTTTGGCGTTTATAAACAGCAATCAGGTTATATATCAGTTCCATCAGCTTTGTAATAATAAAAAAGCCTGCTGTCGGCAAAACAGCAAGCTTTTAATATTTTTAAGACAATATCAGTCCATAACTATTTTATCACTTATTTTCCTCCTCACTGCCGATAATCCATTTAAGATACGCATTGATAAAGGCATCAAGATCACCGTCCATTACAGGCTGAACATTGGCAGTTTCACAACCTGTCCTGTGGTCCTTAATCATATTGTATGGGTGGAATACGTAGGAGCGTATCTGGCTGCCCCAGCTTATATCCTTTACATCGCCTCTGATACCCTCAAGGAGTTCACCCTGTTCCTTCAGCTTAAGCTCATAGAGCTTAGCCTTAAGCATCTTCATACAGGTTTCTCTGTTCTGGAGCTGACTTCTTTCAGTCTGACAGGATACCACTATACCCGTTGGGTGATGAATAAGTCTTACGGCGGAGGAAGTTTTGTTAATATGCTGACCACCTGCACCGCTGGAACGGAACACCTGCATTTCAATATCATCAGGGTTAATATCCACCTCAATAGTATCATCCAGCTCAGGCATTACATCACAGCTTGCAAAGGAGGTGTGACGTCTTCCGCTTGAGTCAAAGGGTGATATACGCACAAGGCGATGAATACCTTTCTCCGACTTAAGATAACCGAAGGCATTTTCTCCCTTCACCATAAAGGTAACGGACTTTATACCTGCCTCGTCACCCTCAAGGTAGTCAAGAAGCTCAAACTGGAAGCCCTCTCTGTCCACCCATTTGCTGTACATACGGTAAAGCATGGATACCCAGTCGCATGCCTCTGTACCACCTGCACCTGAATGAAGGGTAACGATTGCATTATTTTTATCATAGGGACCGGTAAGGAGGGTAGAAATACGAAGGTGCTCGTACTTTTCAAGGAAGTCATCCTTCATCTCCTTTACCTCGGGAACAACGGAGTCATCGTCCATTTCATTTCCCATTTCAATAAGGGTCATAATGTCATCAAACTGGGTACAGAGATTATCATAACCCTCTATCTTATTTTTAAGCTGTTTTGTCTGCTGGAGAACACCCTGGGCAGACTCCATATCATTCCAGAAATCGGGATCGCCTGCTATTTCTTCAAGCTCCTTCACCTTTTCACGTGCCTCTGCAACGTTAAAGTGAGTCCCCCATTTCCTCTAAATTTTTATGATAGCCCGAAAGCTCGGTCTTGATCTGATCAAGTTCAAAAACCATTTAATTCACATCCTTTTTATTAATAATTGGATTATATATTACTTATCATTTTTTCCGCAGCAATTTTTATATTTAAGTCCGCTGCCGCATGGGCAAGGATCATTCCTGCCAACCTTAGGCTCCTTACGGGTCTTAGGTGTTGAAGCGGCAGAATCGTCCTTGTTGGTAGCTGTAGGCTTGGCAACCTGCTCTCTTTCAGGTGGTGCTGCCTGGAAGCGGATATTAAAGAGTGCCTTAATAGTATCCAGCTGGATATTTTTATTAAGCTCATCAAACATATCATAGGAGATAAATTTATACTCAACGATAGGATCTCTCTGACCATAGGCACGGAGCTGAATACCCTGCCTCATCTGATCCATATCGTCAATATGATCCATCCACTTACTGTCTACAACTCTGAGAAGAATAACACGCTCAAGCTCACGCATATTTTCAGAGCCGAACTCTGCCTCCTTGGCTTCGTAGCGTGCACTTGCCTCCTGGGCAATTCTTTCAACAAGATCTGCCTTGCCAAGCTTGTCCTTTTCCTCATCGGTAAGGCTGAGGCAGTCAAGTCTGCCGCCAAACTCAAGGGCAAGGGCCTCAGTAAGACCTATAAGATCCCAATCGTCAGGATCGTTTTCATTCCTTATATATATATCAACATAGTGGGAAGCCACTGACTTGATCATGTTAAGTATCTTATCCTTAAGGTTAGCTCCTCTGAGCACCTCAAGACGCTCTGCATAGATGATCTCCCTCTGCTCATTCATTACCTCATCATAATCAAGAAGACGCTTACGTGTGGAGAAGTTATTACCCTCCACCTTCTTCTGGGCATTCTCGATTGCCTTGGTAAGCATACTGTGTTCAATAGGCTCATCCTCAGGCAGACCAAGGGCAGCAATCATCTTACTTACCTTTTCGGAGCCGAAAAGACGCATAAGGTCATCCTCAAGGGAGATATAGAAGCGGGATTCACCGGGGTCACCCTGACGACCTGCACGACCTCTTAACTGGTTGTCAATACGTCTTGACTCATGTCTTTCGGTACCGATTATCTTAAGACCACCAAGTTCCTTGACACCTTCACCAAGCTTAATATCGGTACCACGACCTGCCATATTGGTAGCTATGGTAATAGCACCCTTCTGACCTGCAAGGGCAACGATTTCCGCTTCCTTTTCGTGATACTTCGCATTAAGTACCTGATGCTTGATGCCTTCCTTTTTAAGCATGGAACTTAAAAGCTCGGATTTGTCAATGGTAACTGTACCCACAAGTACAGGCTGACCTGTTTCGCAGGACTCCTTAATGCTGTTTACAACAGCACGGAACTTAGCCGCCTCTGTCTGATATACTACATCAGGAAGATCCTTTCTCTGTACAGGCACATTGGTAGGGATACAAACAACGTCCATACCATAAATGTGGCGGAACTCGCTTTCCTCTGTCTGTGCAGTACCTGTCATACCTGCCTTTTTGGCATATTTATTAAAGAAGTTCTGGAAAGTAATGGTGGCAAGGGTCTTGCTTTCGCTGTTTACCTGCACGCCTTCCTTAGCCTCAATAGCCTGATGAAGACCGTCGGAGTAACGACGACCGGGCATCATACGGCCTGTGAACTCATCAACAATAACAATTTCTCCATCCTTAATAACATAATCCTTATCAAGGTGCATATTATAGTTAGCCTTAAGGGCATTGTTAATATGATGCTGAATGGCAAGGTTTTCAGGGTCAGCAAGGTTTTCAAGATTAAAGTATCTTTCAGCCTTCTTAACACCCTCCTGAGTAAGGGAAACAGCCTTAGCCTTTTCATCTACAACAAAGTCTCCCTCTTCCTGAATATCCTCCCTTGTAAGAGGATTAAGTGCCTCCTCCTCATTTAATATACGGCCCTGCTTAAGGGTACGTACAAAGGAATTGGCAAGCTGGTAGAGCTTGGAGGAATCCTTACCCATACCTGATATAATAAGAGGAGTACGTGCCTCGTCAATAAGCACGGAGTCAACCTCATCAATTATACAGTATGGAAGGCCCCTCTGAACCATATCCTTTTCAAAAACTACCATGTTATCACGAAGGTAGTCAAAACCAAGCTCATTATTTGTACCGTAGGTAATATCGCAGGCATAAGCCTCCTGACGCTCGGTCTTGGTCATATCATGAAGAATAACACCAACCTTAAGTCCAAGGAACTCATGTACCTGACCCATCCACTCTGCATCACGCTTTGCAAGGTAGTCATTAACGGTAACGATGTGTACGCCGTCACCGGTAAGTGCGTTAAGGTATGCAGGACAGGTGGAAACAAGGGTCTTACCTTCACCTGTCTTCATCTCAGCTATACGTCCCTGATGAAGTACGATACCACCTATCAGCTGTACATCAAAGTGTCTCATGCCAAGGACACGCTTTGCAGCCTCCCTTACTGTGGCAAATGCCTCAGGAAGAAGGTCATCAAGGGTAGCTCCGTCAGCCAGCCTCTGCTTATACTCATCGGTCTTAGCACGGAGCTGTTCATCGCTAAGCGCCTGAAACTGTGGTTCAAGATCATTAATCTTCGCCACAATAGGACGGATACGCTTAACCTCCTTTTCGCTGTAGTTACCGAATATCTTTTCAAATATACCCATTAATTTTTACACCTCAAATCATAAATAAAGTAATCGGGACGCCTTATGGCGGCTTTTCCCCACAAAGGAAGTCCTTTGTCAATGGGTGTATATCTTTATGCAAAATACATCAATATATAGTTTAGCAGAAAAGCATATACTTATGCAAGGGTTATTTGAAAAAAATAGTTACAAAAATATGAAGAATATTCCATAGGCACAGCCACCCGGTACATATCCCTTTATATACAGTACCATCCTATACACTCAGAGGGTGTTCCTCTTCCCTTGCATTAAGCTCCCTTGATATTATTTCCAAAGCTTTATTATGAATACGGTAACATTGCCTGAGGCTAATAACAAAGGGCAGATGCAATGGCAGGCACTCCCAGTCCATACCCTTTATATAACGGGTTCTGAGTATGGCCTGCATATCATAGGGCATTTTACCTACTATCTCCTCTATCTCACCCTGTACCGAAATATGGTAGGCTGTATTTTTCCTTAGCTGCTCCATACGTCTTTTAAGGCTTTCAATATGTATTATCTCACAGTTGCCCTGATTTTTAAGACTGGTCTGGATCCTTTCAAGCTCATCTCCGTTTAATTTCTGGATACGGAGATTTTTGTCGCAGTTACCCCAGAGTCTGAGGAGATCCTTGATTCTCTTTTTTTCTTCCTTCTTCAAAAATATCATCCCCTTTACGTTTTATGAAAATATAATAGCACATACGTTCGAATATGTCAACCGTTTTGTTAAATATTATTTAACTTTTAATCTTTTTATTGTATTTTACCGCTAAATATGTTAAAATTATTTAACAAAAAAACAAATCAAAAGGGGATTTATTATGGAAAACAGAATAGCTGACCTGCGTAAGGAAACAGGACTAACCCAACAGGAGGTGGCAGACAAGCTTGGAGTATCCAAACCCGCCATTGCCCAGTATGAAAGCGGCAAAACCGAAAACATTAAACCCGAAAGGCTGCTGAAGCTTGCAGAGTTGTTTAATGCCTCCCCTGCATATATTATGGGATGGAGTCAGATGCGGACAGAGCCTACCGAAGAAGAAACCCAACTCCTTAAGGCATGCCGTAATCTTAACGGAAGGGGAATGGCACAGATTCAGCTACGACTATGGGAGCTGTCCCAAATATCGTACTATGTTGAAGATATAATAGAAAATAAGGAGGATGAGCTTGCACCGGTGGCAGCCCATGCAGACGGTGCTCCTCCTGATGTACTGAAAGCTGAAATTGAAAGAGTAAGCAGGCTTATTAAAAACGACAGAGGTGATGTGTGTTGAAACATCTTGAGTTATTAAAAGAAGCAGAGGACAACAGCCTGAAACTGTATCGCTGTAAAATGGACAGTGCAGTAAGGGGACTATGTATAGGTAGTAACATAGTTCTTAACAGGGATATAGACAATCTGAAGGAGTTTAACTGTATTCTTGCAGAGGAGATAGGCCATTACAAAACCACCGTAGGTGACATAACCGCACCGGGAACAAACAATGCCAGGCAGGAGCTCAGGGCAAGGGCATACGCCTATGACAAACTAATAGGTCTTGAGGGACTTATACAGGCATGGGATGCAGGCTGCCGCAGTATAAACGAGGCGGCGGAATATCTTACGGTAACGGAGGAATTTTTCAGAGCGGCACTGGAATACTATCGCAGCAAATACGGAGTGCAGACCAGCTGCAAAGACAGGATAATTACCTTTATCCCCTACCTTGATATAAGTAAGGAAAGCCAGAAATCCCTGTAATTTGACAATACATATAAATATGGGGTATACTGTATGAAAAGGGGGTAAAGGATAAAATGAAACTTTACAAAGCAGCTGTCTGGATTATGCTGCTGGGAGCCTTGGTTACAGGCTGTAATAAAGAACAGGAACCTCCATCGGCAGAGCCACTGAAAGCAGCAGGTGCCCAGGGCATTGCTCTGACGGAAACTCTTAACAAATCCATAGATATGACAGCGGCAATAGACAGTCACAAGGGCTACGAGCCATTAACTGTAAGCCGTGCCTTTATAGACGGAGGCAGCTGTGCCCGGGTAATAGTACACAATAATACCGATACCCCAATAGTTGCCTATGACCTGGAGATACTTTACTTTGACAGCAAGGGAAATCCTCTAGGAAAATCAGAGGAATACACTGTATGGACAGGGGTAGTGGAACCACACTGTGACTATGGACTGGACAGTTATGTGGGAGGCAGCAACGGTGGCAGCTACATCAAAGGTATAGTAAAAAAGGTTACCTTTAATGACGGCACTTCCTGGGAAAACGAAATATATGAGGCAGAAAAGGCGGTATACAATGACTTTTTCGATATAGAAAAATACCGTCAGGACATAGAAAAAAACAGCGAAAATGTGCAAAAGGCAGCTCAGACCCCATACATACGTATAGATGACATGACCATGACAGGCAGTGACGATATATCCTCACGTAAGGACCTTAAGCTTGTACTTACCAACACCGGGGACAAAACCCTGAAGGAAATAAAAGTAGCCGTTGCTGAATTTGACCGTGATAACAATAAGGTAGATGTAACCCCCCAGATATACATAGGTAAAAATATAAGGCTTGCCTCCTGTACAACAACGGAGCTTAAGCCCGGGGAAAGCCGCAGCTTTTCCTCCTCGGCATTTCTGGAAAGCGAGTGTTTCCGTATAAATGCCATTGTAACGGAAATTACCTTTACCGACGGTACGGTATGGAAAAATCCATATGCAATCGACTGGCTGCTGTGGTTTATGTAAAAGTATTATTTTGCACCTGAAAGGAGAAACCTGATGAAAATCAAGCTAATAACAGCTACCCTTATTTCAAGTCTGCTTTTAACTACAGGGGTGTATGCCTCAACGATAGTAACAGCACCCATTGACAGCAGACCCATAAGCACCGACTATCTCAATGACCTTGCTCAGCTGGGTGGAGATAAAGCAGTATATCCAGGCAAAGATATTCTGGATATGTTTCCCGCCGACGAAAGTCTGAACCGGTTTGCCGACAGCAGTGCCGTAAGGGAAAGCATATATGAGCTTACAGGAGAAAACAACAGGGAGGATAACACCGTTATAATAAACACCTCCAGCTACTTTACTTCAGGACTGGTAGGCAGCCGTATCGGCTCCTGTTATGGTGATATAGATAAGGCCCTTGAGGATCTCAGACAACTTGCCACAGATTATCCTCTCCCCTACTACTATGTAAACCTCACCACTCCACGCTCCCTACCCGAAACAAGGTTTAACGATATATGGCGAAATGATGACAGCATAACAGGTATCGGGTACTACTATCTGCAACGTAACCCCAACTGTGAGGACTATGACTATATCAAAGCTAACTTCAGCAAAATTACACCATCCCAGCTTTTAATGGAGTACAGCTATGTATGCGGTAAGCTTGATGAGGGAGTTCCTCTCCAGTCATGGGAAAGGGATTTTTATAAAACGGTGAACAGTCGTTATATGAGTAAGGATCCATACCGCAGTTACCTTAATAATTATATAGAGCCCTTTAAAAAATCCGTAGAAATAATGAACGGTCTTATTGAACTTAAAAACGAAGGTCTTATAGACGAGATAGTAATAAGCACCGACGATTTACAGCTTCCTGCCTCCATAAGCTACTTTTTCGCACAGGATGCACCATGGGTACAAAAGCAGGGAGGTTCGGCAGTTAAGTACAGTTTTGCAAGGACCTACTTTGAAACAGGCTCCACCTCCATTATGAGAAGCCTTGACAACAGTATAGGTAAGAAAGAAAGATACCTTGCCATGGCGGGCAGGGGGAAGGAAGTTAATGTAATATACGGTACAGACGAGGTACCCCAGCTTATATATGCCCGTGACCTTGTAAGAAGAACGGGAAAGGGTACAGCAATTAACCCTGTATATAACATCAACTCTGCCGCTGTTGCCGCCTATGATGTAAACAATGCACAAAAGCTAACAAATGCAGCTATAAGCTTTACAGGCAACAACAGAGGCTACTTTGACAGGCATACGGATCTTTATATATATTCCTATTCAGCCAATTCAAAGCCATCGGATACCGTAAACAAAATGAAGGCTTCCATTGACAAGGGTAAGAATGCAGCTCTTATTGAACTTTATGACAGTAAAACCCTCAATAACAGCAACAATGCACTGTTTAAACTCCTTACCGACGGCAGGGGTCTTAGTCTTACGGAGCTTACAGGCTACAGTGCATGGAATACCAACGGCAATGCAATAGGTCTGGGAGTGGCTGAAGCCCAGGTGTGTGCCATAGCACAGGAAACTACCAACAGTCCCGGAACCTATGCTGCAAATAAGGTAAACGTACTGCTCCAGCACGCTCTGGAGGACGGGGTATATACAGTTCAGACAAAGAGACTTTTATCAAATGCAGGATATAAACCCACTACAGATGAACTGGAAAACAGTGACAAGCTCAGGGAGAGCCTTCTTAATAACAATGTTATATCCGAATTTGAAAACAGCACCATTGAAATAAAGGGTAAGACCTACAGGGTTAAAAATATCTCCATTGACAAATGCGGATTCCCTTGGGCACGTACCTTTGACTGTATTCTTGATATAAATACAGAGGTAGATTTAAAATAACTAAAACAGCGTGGCAATGTCCACGCTGTTTTTTATTACAGTACTGTTTTATGTACGGTTTTTATAGTATAATTGTCATATATTTATAGATAAAGTAAAGGAGATATTATATGTCTGATACATTGATACCCTTTTTCAGATTTGAGGAATTAAATAACGATATTAATAAACTTAAAGTTCAACTATCCATGCTCCTGCTGGAGCGTGACGAGCTAATATTTGTAGTATGTAAAAACATTGAATCCACATACTGTCTTAAGTTTGGCGCACTGGAATACAAGGCATACAAAGCTCAGTGTACTGCCCTTAGATTAAAAAGGAAGATAGAGTTAGTACAAGCTAAGATTAACAGACAGGAAAAGATAGAAGTTAACCTGATAGAAAAGGTCCTGGATCAGGAATTTGCCCACTATAAGAAAAAACTCGATGAACAGATTCACAGAATGAATGATGCAATCGAACGAAGTCGCTGCAAAACCCTTACCATTGAAGAAACAAAAGAGATTAAAAGACTTTACAGAGGTATTGTTAAAATTCTGCACCCTGATGTAAACCCAAATGCAACCGATGAACAAATGAGATTGTTTAACAATGCAGTGGAAGCTTACAAAAACGGAAATATTGAGGAACTTAGGCTTATATCTACCATGATTGCAGATAGTTATATTCCTGATGCCAATGAGGATGCAGCTACATCACTTATTAAAGAAAAAAACCGACTTGAATCAATACTTGCAATTTTAAAAAAGGAAATAGACAAAGTAAAATCCGAATATCCCTATAATCTCAAGGATATTATAGAAAATGCCGAAAAGGAACAACAGCAAAGAGAAAAGCTACAAAACATTATACAGACCTGCGAAAATATGACACAGTTATATAATGCAAGACTCGATGAAATGCTGAGGTGATAATATGGGAGATATAATAAACAACCAAACCGGCAATATGCTGGGACTTTTTCATGGCAAAGGCGGAGAAATTGACATACCAAAACCCTTTGAAAGAGATATATTTCTCTTTGATACCTTTGTTGCAGGCACCTCATATATAGAGGGTATAGACGAACTTGAGCCTCTGCTTGCAATAAATGACAAATTGGATTTTTTTCGGGAGCCTGACAACGCCTATGACCCTAATGCTATTGTAATCAGAACTTCTGACGGAGTTAAAATAGGTTATATACCAAAAAAGGATAATCCCGTATTTTCCAGGTTAATGGATGCAGGCAAATTACTTTTCGGCCGTATATCAAAAAAAGAAAAACGCGGAAATTACATATCCATCTCCATTAAGATTTATCTCCATGAATAAAAGTAGGGTGCCAATGTCCGAATAAGCACAATTGCTATAACCGGAACATGGCACCCACATCAACACTATACTCTTACACAGCAATGGATGGTAAGCACGATCAGCTCTTATCAACCCACCAATAAGACTGACACGATTAATTCTTTAAACACTGTGTCGCGAGGATTTTGATAATGATCCCACACATCACCCAAACAGACATAATGGCAAAGGAGCCGTGCCAAAGTCCAAATCCCCAAAAATTAAGCCAAAACCCCATGCTATGCAAAACATCGACAACAATGTTGATATCATAATTTTAAAACATATGGTAATAAATTTCAATAATTGACAATCAATTTACAATATTTATTTTTTTTGTACACTAATTTGCTATCAATAATCATTGTGTTTCATAAACACTCTATCTGACTAAAAATCTTCTTTTTTATCATATAATATTATTTGTTATGTACTT
Source organism: uncultured Eubacteriales bacterium (assembly GCA_949293325.1). Taxonomy (GTDB): domain Bacteria; phylum Bacillota; class Clostridia; order Lachnospirales; family CAG-274; genus CALWRD01. The sequence goes on from CASFCZ010000042.1 coordinate 35,947, forward strand.
TTACTTTGTTGGCTTATTAAAAATGTAATTATAGAGTTTAATGATATTACCCACTACAACAACCGCAATAATGCTTCCTTCACGTACACCGTCCAAATGTCAGCATATTATTCACAATGGATGCGGAACAGGTTACAGATGCCACAGGACATGTTTTCTGTACTGCTTTCGTTGAAAGTGCATCTTTCATTCAGGCAATAAAATGTCCAATTATAAACAGCTTGTAATTTTTAATCGTCTTTTTTCATTTAATGCATTATGTATCTTCTTTCAAAAATAGCATTATAGATATTAGCACATTTTATAAAAGTAAATATTTCCATTATGCTTAAAATCTGCTATTATAACCTCGGTACCCATTTAATAAAAATAACGTTGTATTTCCTATTATTATGGTGTAAAATAAAAATAGAATTATGCCACGGAAAAAAGTGTGCTGTACAAATCGGAGGTGCTTTAATGAAAATATCCACTAAGGGCAGGTATGCCTTAAGACTGATGCTTGATCTTGCCATGCACAATACTGGGGAATACATACCCCTTAAGACCGTCAGTGAAAGACAGGAAGTATCTGTAAAATATCTGGAACAAATAATAAATACCTTAGTAAAGGCCGGCTATGTACGGGGTGTGCGTGGATCAAAGGGCGGATATAAGCTTGCCATGGCACCTGAGGAATATACAGTGGGTATGATACTAAGACTGACAGAGGGGAGCCTTGCCCCCGTTACCTGTCTTGAAACCCCTGACAATACCTGCCCAAGGGCACCGGAATGTATTACTCTGCCCCTTTGGAAAAGGATAGAAGCAGCTGTCAATTCAGTGGTAGATAATGTAACCCTTGCGGATTTAATTTCTGACCATGAAAATGGCGGGGACTATGTAATTTAATCCGGTTTGGAAACATACACCCACAAAAAATAACAAAGAGCCCTACATTGATATGATTTATCCTATTGGGGACTTGGTTACCAAACCTGTCTCCTTTATATCAATGGGGCTCTCTTTTTTTACATAGAAAAGGAGCGTTCCCTGAAGGAAACGCTCCTGAATTTGTTTTTTAGAAATTATCAACTACATTGTAGCCCTTGCTCTGTGCAAAGTTACCGTTTGTGATTGCAATACCACCACTTGCAGTAATTACATCAGTGTTATTAAGGGCATTGATTTCAATTTCTGGCTTTGTATAAGTTTTCATTTTCCTCAATCCTCCTTAATTACTGAGCTGAAACAGTCTGATCAACATAGCTTGTTGGGCTGTTTAACTGTACTTCAAATGTTCCCATAGACTCCTGTGTTGTATTAGTTGAGTCTGACTCAGATGAGCTTACATCAGCAAGAACCTCAACGGTTGTAGAAGCAGCACTGCCTGAGTTACTGGTTATTCTTACTGGGAATGTATAGTTTACATTATCAGTTGTAACATACTCTGTTACAGGAACAGCTTCACCGCCGCCAACCTTAACATAAAGTGCCTGAATCCAGTATGGTAATGCACTTGAATCAATGTTGATATTGAATGCACCGAAGCAAGCGTTTGCTTTATCTACAGTTGAAGGCACATCAACTGTATCTCCAATTGAACCATCTGC